>JBDTQQ010000018.1:0-13095 GCA_039932075.1 Pseudarthrobacter sp.
ACGGTTACCGTGATAGCGCCCGCGAACGGCGCAGCAACGTGGCCCTGCTGGGCCGGATCGGCCTTTTCGGCAGCCTTGACGTTGCTCACCACGGAACGGTCACGGACCACAACAGGGCGCGACTGCCCGTTCAGCGTGCACATCACCGTGCGCATGCCCTTTTCGTCCGGCTCAGAGACGGCCTCCAGCGAGGCAATCAGCCTGACACCCTTTTCAAGCTGGATCTCGTGCTCGGCGCCGCGCTGCAGACCGTACAGGTAATCGCGGGTGTCGAGCACCGAGATATTGCCGTAGGTCTCCACGCTCTTGAGGTAATCCTTGGTGGGACCGTCGAAGAGCAGCCGGTTCAGGGTGCCCTGCCGGGTCTTGGAATCTCCCTTGAGCGCGGCGCTGTCCTCAGGGCTGAGCTCAACGTCGCGGACCTTGATGCTGCGGCCCTGGAGTGCCTTGGTGCGGAACGGTTCCGGCCAGCCTCCGGGCGGGTCTCCGAGTTCACCGGACAGGAACCCGATGACGGAGTCGGGGATGTCGTAGTTTTGCGGGTTCTCGTTGAAGTCGGCGGGATCTGCGTTGAGTCCCACGAGGTGCAGGGCGAGATCGCCCACAACCTTTGACGACGGCGTGACCTTCACCAGGCGGCCGAGTATACGGTCCGCCGCGGTGTACATGTCCTCGATAGCTTCGAAGCGCTCCCCCAGTCCCAGCGCCATGGCCTGCTGGCGCAGGTTGGACAACTGGCCGCCAGGGATCTCGTGGGTGTAGACCCGGCCGGTGGGGCCCGGCAGACCTGATTCGAACGGTGCGTAGACGCGGCGCACGGCCTCCCAGTACGGCTCCAGTGAGCTGACTGCGTCCAGGTCCAGGCCGGTGTCCCGCGGGGTGTGGGCCAGCGCCGCCACGAGCGCGGAGGCTGACGGCTGGCTGGTGGTTCCGGCCAGCGACGCCGAAGCAACGTCCACCGCGTCCACACCGGCGTCAACTGCCGCCAGCAGCGTAGCCAGCTGGCCGCCTGCGGTGTCATGGGTGTGCAGGTGCACCGGAAGGTCGAAACGCTCGCGCAGGGCAGCAACCAGCTTGGCAGCCGCTGCCGGCCGGAGGAGACCAGCCATGTCCTTGATCGCCAAGATGTGGGCGCCGGCATCGACAATCCGCTGTGCGAGTTCCAGGTAGTAATCCAGGGTGTAGAGCTTCTCGTCCGGGTTCAGCATGTCGCCGGTGTAGCACAGGGCCACCTCTGCCACGGCCGTACCGGTGGCCCGGACAGCACGGATGGCGGGAGCCATCTGGTTCACATCATTGAGCGCGTCAAAGATGCGGAAAATGTCGATGCCGGTGGCCGCGGCCTCGTTGACGAAAGTCTCGGTCACCTCTTCCGGGTACGGCGTGTAACCGACGGTGTTCCGGCCGCGCAGCAACATCTGCAGGCAGACGTTGGGCAGCGCCTTCCGGAGGGCCGCCAGGCGGTCCCAAGGGTCCTCGCCCAGGAAGCGCAAAGCTACGTCGTAGGTGGCGCCGCCCCAGGCTTCAACGGACAGGAGTTCGGGCAGCAGCGCGGTGACCGCCGGACCGGCCGCCACGAGGTCGCGGGTGCGCACGCGAGTGGCGAGGAGCGACTGGTGGGCGTCGCGGAAGGTGGTGTCGGTGACTGCAACGGCGGTCTGCTCGCGCAGCGCCTTGGCGAAGCCTTCCGGGCCGAGTTCCAGAAGGCGCTGGCGGGAGCCGGGAGCGGGCTCCCGGTCGCCCACGGGAGGCAGCTTGGCCGCCGGATCCGAGTGCACGGTGAGCTCGCCGTTGGGCTTGTTGACCGTCACTTCGGCCAGCCAGGTCAGGAGCTTGGTGCCGCGGTCAGCAGAGACCCGGGCCTTCAGGAGCTGCGGGCGCTCGTCGATGAAGTTGGTCGCCACGTCACCGGCGATGAAGTCGGGATCGTCCAGGACGGCCTGCAGGAACGAGATGTTGGTGGATACGCCTCGGATACGGAATTCTGCCAGAGCACGGCGAGCACGGGCGACTGCCGTCGGGTAGTCGCGGCCGCGGCAGCTGAGCTTGACCAACATGGAGTCGAAGTGCGGGCTGATCTCGGCACCCGAGTAAACGGTGCCGCCGTCGAGCCTTACACCGGCGCCGCCGGCAGAACGGTAGCCGGTGATCTTCCCGACGTCGGGACGGAACCCGTTGGCGGGGTCCTCGGTGGTGATGCGGCACTGCAGCGCTGCGCCCCGGAGCTTGACCGTATCCTGGGACAGGCCGAGGTCCGCGAGGGTCTCTCCGGACGCGATCCGGAGCTGTGCCTGCACGAGGTCGACGTCGGTCACTTCTTCGGTGACGGTGTGTTCCACCTGGATGCGGGGGTTCATCTCGATGAAGACGTGCTGGCCCGCGCGTTCGCCCACGGTGTCTACCAGGAACTCGACTGTTCCTGCGTTGACGTAGTTCAGGGCCTTCGCGAACTTCACGGCGTCGCGGTAAAGCGCCTGGCGGATGCCCTCGTCCAGGTTCGGCGCGGGCGCGATCTCAATAACCTTCTGGTGCCTGCGCTGGATAGAGCAGTCACGCTCGAACAGGTGCATGACGTTGCCCTCGGCGTCTGCCAGGATCTGCACCTCGATGTGGCGGGGGCGGAGGACTGCCTGCTCCAGGAACATGGTGGGATCGCCGAATGCCGCATCCGCCTCTCGCATGGCAGCCTGCAGTGCTACCGGCAGGGCCTCGCGTGTGTCGACGCGGCGCATGCCACGGCCGCCACCGCCGGCAACGGCCTTCGCGAAGATGGGAAACCCGATCTCGTCCGCTGCAGCGATCAGTTCATCCAGGTCCTTCGAGGGTTCGCTCGACTTCAGAACCGGAACACCGGCCGCGCGTGCAGCCTTCAGCGCGGCTACCTTGTTGCCGGCGAGTTCCAGCACCTCGGCCGGCGGCCCGACAAAGGTGATGCCGGCCTCCTTGGCGGCGCGGGCCAAGTCGGGGTTTTCCGAGAGAAAGCCGTACCCGGGGTAGATGGCGTCGGCCCCGGATTCCTTGGCCACCCGCACAACCTCGGCAACGTCCAGGTATGCCCGTACGGGGTGCCCCTCTTCGCCGATCAGATACGCCTCGTCGGCCTTCTGACGGTGGATCGAGTTGCGGTCCTCATTGGGAAAGACAGCAACGGTCTTGGCGCCCAGCTCGTAGGCGGCGCGGAAGGCCCTGATCGCGATTTCGCCGCGATTGGCCACCAGAATCTTGGAAAACATACTTCTCCTGCATCATCGCGGGTGTATCGGTAGGTGGTGACAGTGTCTAAGACCTGTGCCGACAAACACAAATCATTGTGGCCACCGTCACAGAAACTTCCGTCATGTCCCGCATGAATCGACGGACGCTCGCGGAAGCCGTCCGCTGACCGGACCGCGCAGCCATGCCGGTCTTCCTTAAAGCGGTATTCGCCGGCATAGCCACATATGATGAGTACGGCGGCAGGGGCCGCCCGGCTTCGGCACTGCCGGAGCAAACATTACCCCCAACACGGCATCCGGCGTTAGGTTTTGGTCTCACAAGTGCAAGTAGTCAGCATCAGCAGCCTCAAGGGCGGAGTCGGCAAGACTTCCGTCACCACAGGATTGGCGTCTGCGGCGCTTGCCGCAGGCATTCCCACACTGGTGGTGGATCTGGATCCCCATGCAGACGCGACCACAGCCCTGGGCGTGCAGCCCGGCGACCAGCTCGACATCGGCAGGATGCTCAAGAGCCCGCGCCGCGCCAAGCTGGCTGAGAACGTAGCGGGCAGTTCCTGGACCGCTAGCGCCCACTCGAACGGATCCGGACCGGCTGTACTGGACGTCGCTGTAGGCTCCGCGTACACCGGCATCTACGACCGGCCGGACCTTGGCCGCCGCGACCTCCGCCGACTGTCGTCAGTCCTCGCCGGCGCCGATCGTTATGACCTGATCCTCATCGACTGCCCGCCATCCCTGAACGGACTGACCCGGATGGCCTGGTCCGCGAGCGACAAGGTGGCGCTCGTGGCTGAGCCTGGGCTCTTTTCCGTGGCCGGCACGGAGCGGACCATGCGCGCCATCCAGCTCTTCAAGCAGGAATTCGCACCCAACCTCTCTCCCGCGGGCATTGTCGCTAACCGCGTACGCACCGGCTCGTCCGAACACACCTACCGGCTCGCCGAGATGGAGTCGATGTTCGGAGACCTGCTGTTGAGCCCGCGGATTCCCGAGCAGGCGAACTGGCAGCAGATTCAGGGTGCCGCCCACCCTGTGCACCACTGGCCGGGAGAGTCGGCCAAAACCACGGCCGCACTGTTCGATGCCCTGCTGGCCAACCTTCTCGCGGCCGGCAGCGGATTACGCAACCGGACCCAGCGCTGATCCTTCCGGACGCCGTCCCAGACACCAAAGAGGCCACCCCGGCCGGAGCAATTCCAGCCGGGGCGGCCTCTTCTTCTATCTGATGTCAGCTGATTTTGCGTGCAGCGCGCCGCTTGCTCAGTTCGTCGTCGGGAAAGGACTGCACTGCCGCGTGTTCGCTTGGCAGGGAAGCGAGGCTGCCCTCCACTTCCCGCCAGACCCGGCCCACAGCGATGCCGAAGACGCCCTGGCCGCCCTGGACAAGGTCAATTACTTCATCGGCGGAGGTGCATTCATAAACGCTCGCGCCGTCGCTCATGAGCGTGATCTGAGCCAGATCCTCCACCCCGCGTTCGCGTAAGTGTTCCACCGCCGAGCGGATCTGCTGTAAGGAGACGCCAGTGTCCAGCAGGCGCTTGACCACCTTGAGTACCAGGATGTCCCGGAAACCATAGAGCCGCTGCGAGCCGGAGCCGGCAGCACCGCGGACGGCGGGTTCAACCAGGCCGGTACGCGCCCAGTAGTCCAACTGGCGGTACGTGATGCCCGCCGCTTTGCAGGCAGTGGGGCCGCGGTAGCCTGCGTCTTCGTCAAGGACAGGGAGGTCTTCGGTAAACAGGAGGCCCTGGGCACCGCTTGCGGGCACAGCCACACCAGTCGTCGTGGGCTGCTTCAGTCCGCCTGCTTCGCCTTTGGGACTCACCTGGATCCTCCTTCGTATAAGCTCCCGGGGACTACTGCATCAGCCAGTGCACGCATGAAGTCCATACGTGTAATTCGCGGGGGTCGTACTTTTACAGTGTGACTTGCGCGGGTGCTGTAAGCAATGGGAGCTTGATACCTTCGACGTTAGGCCCGTGCGGGCCGGAGGTCAAAGACCTCGGACGGATCGCAAGGCGTGTCGGAACTTTCAGCCTCAACTTTAACCTTAATGAGACCTCAGCCGTCGAAATCCTCGGGTTCCACGTCGTCCAGGAACTCCCGGAAACGCCGCAGTTCCCGCTCTTCGTCCACGGTTGGGCCGGGCTCGGTGTCCTCGCCCTCATCGTGTTCGGTGATTCGGACCCCGGCCTCGTCCATCACCGAGTCCGCGCACCAGATGCGGCACTTGGCCCGCAGCGCGATAGCCAGGGCATCCGACGCCCGGGAACTGACGGTGGTGCCGTTCTCGAACTGGAGTTGACCGTAGAAAATGTTGTCCTCGACAGCAACGATGTTCACGCTGACAACTGAATGCCCCAGGGACTCCACAACGTCCACCAAGAGGTCGTGGGTCATGGGACGCGGCGGGACAACCCCTTGCTGGGCGAGGGCGATGGCGCTGGCTTCCGGCGTCCCGATCCAGATAGGCACGTGGCGCTCACCATGCATCTCACGCAGGAGGACCAGCGGCTGGTTGGAAGGCAGTTCGATTCGAACGCCTACGATCTCGACTTCGATCATCAGATGTCCATACGCGAGATGCGGTCCTGCACCAGGGCCCGGTGCAGGATGAGGCAGAGGTCGGAGATTTCGCGGGCTGCTTCGGCGGCCCGCGCCTGGGAGGCGGAATCGCGCCTGGACGCCAACGGCGCAACCGCCCGCTCCACCAGCCCAAATTCGCGTTCCGCGGCGGCCTGGAAAGGACGCAGGTGGCGCGGCTCCAGTCCGTGGCCCTCCAACTGCACACATGCCCTGGCCACTTGGAGCGCATGCTCATCAAACTTGCCGTTACTGTGGCTGATGAGTCCAAAGCTCAGCAGCGACTGGAGCAGCGGGACGCTCGCGCCGGATTCGGCCCGCAGCTGCTCTTCGCTGAATTTCCGTCCCCGGTTTTGGAGCTCTACTGCCAGCTCGTCGGAGACGATCCGGGGCGAAACCACGACGCCGGGCGGCAGGTTTTCGGGGCGTTCTCCCCTGTCGATCGCATCAAGGTAGTCCTTGATGACTTTAAGGGGAAGGTACTGGTCGCGTTGCAGCGCAAGCACAAAGCGGAGGCGTTCAACATCGCTCTCCGCGTACTGCCGGTAGCCGGCCGGGGTCCGGCGCGGATTGATCAGTCCCTTTTCCTCGAGGAACCTGATTTTCGACGCGCTCATACCGGGAAAGTCGGCGCTGAGTTGGGCGAGGACTTCCCCGATGTTCAAGACTTGGGGTCCCCGGCGTTCCGGGTGTGCCATTGCCACAGGCAAGTGTCCCTGAATCAGGCGCGGCCTGCTGCGCGGGCAGGGCTCAGGTAGAAGGTGAGGCGGAACTTGCCGATCTGGACTTCGTTCCCGGATTTGAGCTCAACACTGTCCACACGGTCGTGATTAACGTAGGTCCCGTTAAGGCTGCCCGTGTCTACGACTTCGAAGCTGCGGGGAGTGCGGCGGAACTGCACGTGGCGCCGCGAAACGGTGACGTCATCAAGGAAGATGTCGGCGTCCGGGTGCCGGCCGGCCGTGGTGGTGTCCGAGTCCAGCAGGAAGCGGGCGCCGGCATTCGGTCCGCTGTGGGCAACCAGGAGCGCAGATCCGGCAGGCAGGGCCTCAACGGACAACCGTTCCTCGGTGGAGAGCCTGGGGGCGATGGTGGGCTCATCGGTGATGGGAGTGAGATGGATCGAGGTGGTCTCCGAAGCCCTGGCCGCACCTGTGCCGTAATCGCCTTCGGCATGGTCCTTCTTGTGGCCAACCATGGCTTCCTCCTCTTTCGCTGCAGCTCACACGCCTGCATTCAACATTTCCTGCGGGATACACCGCGCGGTTCCGACGCGGGCCCGCATCCGGCCATTGACGTGCGACGACGCCCGCTGGCCGGACCGGATAACCCGTTAGGTTCAGCCTACCTGCTGTTCGTACTCGGATGCACTGAGCAAAGAGTCCACGGCGTCGGCTTCGGCGAGCTTGATCTCGATCAGCCAGCCATCGCCATACGGATCAGTGTTGATCAGGGCCGAGTCGGTGTCGAGGGATTCGTTGCGGGCAACCACTTCCCCGCTCACCGGGGCGTAGATGTCGCTGACGCTCTTGGTGGATTCCACTTCGCCCACCACTTCATTCGCGGTGACCTTACTGCCGGCTTCAGGCATCTGGGCGTAGACAACATCTCCGAGTGCGTCCTGGGCGAAATCGGTAATGCCCACACGGACCACGCCGTCAGCGTTCGGTGCGGTTACCCACTCGTGTTCGGCGGTGTAGGACAGGTCTTCGGGAATGTTGCTCATCAGGGGCCTTTCATCGGGTCAATCACCAATGTCAACGGGGCCTGGGAAACAAGCCGCCGCTGAAAGTATAGGCACAAGTCCACGGGCGTTCGAGGATGATTCTGACATGATGGGAAGCATGGGATCAAAGGCACAGGGAACACCCAGGAAAAAGGGATGTTGGGCTCCGCGGATCATCCTTGGCGGCGTTGCTCTTGCCGCGACCGTGGACGGGGAAGGCGCGTCCGAGCCAAAACCCGCAGTCACCGACACGCCGGCTGACCGCCGGTAGTCCCATGCCGGAGTTACCTGAGGTTGCAGGCCTGGCCGGATTCCTGGATGGACAGCTGCGCGGATCGGTGGTGCAGAAGCTCCAGATTGTCTCGTTCGCTGTCCTGAAGACCGCAGATCCGCCTTACACCGCACTGGAGGGCAGCACTGTTGCCGGTGTACGGCGGTTCGGAAAGTTCATCTGCATCGACACCGACGGGCCGTCTTTCGTTTTCCACCTGGCCCGGGCGGGTTGGGTCCGTTTCACCGACTCCCCCGCCGACACGCAGCTGCGACTTGGCAAGAGCCACATCGCCGTCCGCCTCACGTTCACCGGCCCCGACGGCCGCCACGGCATGGATCTCACCGAGGCCGGGACCAAGAAGAGCCTTGCAGTCTACGTGGTCCGCGATCCACACGACGTGCCCGGCATCGCGGCCCTCGGCCCTGACCCCTTCAGCGAGAAGTTCGACGCCGACACGCTGGCTGAGATTCTCGGCTCCAGTTCCCAGCAGATAAAGGGCCTGCTGCGGAGCCAAAGCGTTATTGCCGGGATCGGCAACGCCTACAGCGACGAGATCCTGCATGCGGCCAAGATTTCCCCCTTCGCCATCGCCAAATCCCTGGATCATGCTACCGTCCAGGTTCTGTACGCCTCGATCCACACAATTCTCGGAACGGCTTTGGCCGAGGCTGAGGGGAAGCCGCCCAGTGAACTCAAGGACGTCAAGCGAAGCCATATGCGGGTCCATGCCCGCACTGGAGAGGCGTGCCCGGTCTGTGGCGACACCGTACGGGAAGTCTCATTCGCGGACACGGCCCTGCAGTACTGCCCCACCTGCCAGACGCACGGAAAGATCCTGGCGGACCGCAGGACATCCAAGTTCCTGAAGTAGGAAGCGGCTAACGCTGCAGGCCACGGCCCGTGAGTTGGGGCGGAGGGCTGCGTAACATATCCGCTGCCAATACGGCGTGCGTCTGCCTACCCGCGAGTATCGCGAAATTCGGCGCAAGGGTTCGAGACGAGCCGCTGTATGCATCTCTCTTGATCATATTTGCAGGAATCTTCCAGAAATAGAATCCTGAGCCTTCTAAAGCCGGAGCCATCTAAGTAATGTGGTTCTCACGTCCCCCCTTCGAATACAAAGCGCGGACGGAAACTGGTTGCATGACGGTCCGGAAACCGGCGCTCATTGCTTAAGTTCAGTGCCCATTGGGGCCTTTGTCATTTCAGTAATCACCCACAGCGCCCTTCACATTAGTGAACCGGGGGGCAGCACAGGGTTCACTGTTTGTTGCGGAGCTGGCACCCTCAAGTTTGGTGCCCTTCGCGCTTATCGCGCCACCGCACCTACCCGGCTTGAGAGACAACCGTAAACAGGCGAGCCAACAACGGAGTGGACCGAGCCAACGAGGGCCTGTGTCCACGCTGCGTGCTCTCCTGTTCCTGCGGACATCCATCACTCAATCCCGTTTGGAAAGTCCAATGAACAATGTAGCCCGCTTCATAGGCACTGCTGCCCTTGCTACGAGTCTGACCCTCGGTGCATCAGCTCTTACGGCAGGCGCTGCCTTCGCAAACAGCGACAACGATCGCTCGTATAACGACCACCGTGGTAACGATGGCCGCCGCGGCGACGACCGCGACTCGCGCCACAATGATTACAAGTACTTCTACCGCTGTTACGACAGGCGGAGCGACGACTGGTACTCGTTCTGGAGCAACAGGTACGAGCACAAGTGGAATTGCCATGTCTACGTTGTGAGGCACTGATTCCAAAGCCTGGGGCGCTCTGGTAACGCCTCCACGTGAGGGCCAATCGGCCCACTTGGCAGCCCTCAGCAACTGCTGGGGACTGCCAACCCCTCAGTAAGCGGCCTGACCCAAATGGACCGGCAAATAATAAAGGACCGGAATCACGCGTTTCCGCGTGACTCCGGTCCTTTTTTGGTCGGGCTGACAGGATTTGAACCTGCGACCCCTTGACCCCCAGTCAAGTGCGCTACCAAGCTGCGCTACAGCCCGTCAGTTCCGCCGTTCTCCGCTGCGTTTACTCCCGGAGTTACCCAGGATTTCAACTCAGCAGTCCGGCCGAACCACCTTGAAAAGCTTACACGATCCCGGAGGGTGCCGGTGACACTTTGCCACCCGCACGCCTCCGGTGTGTCGGATTTAACGCTGCTTGCCGCGCTTTTCGCGCACCCGCATGTTGACCTCGATGGGTGTGCCTTCGAAACCGAAGGTCTCACGCAGCCTGCGGGTGATGAAGCGGCGGTAGCCGGGGTCCAGGAATCCGGTGGTGAACAGCACGAACTTGGGCGGTCGGCTCGATGCCTGTGTGCCGAAGAGGATGCGCGGCTGCTTTCCGCCACGGACCGGGTGCGGGTGCGCCGCCACCAGCTCGCCCAGGAAGGCGTTGAGCCTGCCGGTGGGGATGCGCTTGTCCCAGTTTTCCAGCGCAAGGTCCAGGGCGGGAACCAGGCGGTCCTTGTGCCAACCGGTCAGCGCCGAAATGTTGACCCGCGGTGCCCAGGCCACGTGGGCCAGGTCCTGTTCAATTTCGCGTTCCAGGTAGGTGCGGCGTTCGTCGTCGAGCAGGTCCCACTTGTTGAACGCCAGCACCAGCGCGCGGCCGGACTCGATAGCCAGCTGCAGGATGCGGACATCCTGCTCGCTGAGCACCTCGTCCACCGCGAGGAGCACGACGGCGACCTCCGCCTTCTCCAGCGCGGCCTGCGTCCGCAGGGACGCGTAGTAGTCCGCACCCTGCGCCATGTGCTGGCGGCGGCGGATGCCTGCCGTGTCCACAAAGCGCCAGGTACGGCCACCCAGGTCAATGAATTCATCCACGGGGTCCCGGGTAGTGCCGGCGGTGTTGTCCACCACTACGCGCTCGGAGCCGGCCAGCTTGTTCAGCAGTGATGACTTGCCCACGTTGGGACGGCCAATCAGTGCGATGCGGCGCGGTCCGCCGGAGCGTTCCAGGCCCTCGATGGTGGAAAACTCCGGCAGCGTGTCCATCACGTGGTCCAGGAGGTCCGCCACGCCGCGGCCGTGCAGGGCCGAGACGGGGTAGGGCTCGCCAAAGCCGAGGCCCCACAGCGTGGCGGAGTCAGCCTCCTGGGCGAAGTCATCCACCTTGTTGGCCACCATGATGACCGGCTTCTTGCTGCGGCGGAGCATCTTCATGACGCCCTCGTCAGTGGCCGTGGCCCCTACTGCCGAATCGACCACAAAGAGGACGGCATCGGCGAGTTCCACGGCCATTTCAGCCTGTTCGGCCACACGTGCGTGGATGCCGCGGGCGTCGTGCTCCCACCCGCCGGTGTCCACCAGGGTGAAGTTGCGCCCGTTCCAGTGCGCCGAGTACATCACGCGGTCGCGGGTCACACCCGGGGTATCTTCCACAACGGCTTCGCGGCGGCCCAGGATACGGTTCACGAGGGTTGACTTGCCCACGTTGGGGCGGCCGATGATGGCCAGGACGGGGTCGAGCTTTACCGGGCCGTCGAAGTCCTCATCGTCATAGTCCCCGCTCAGCAGGGCGGCATCGTCCTCATCGAGGTCGTAGTCGGCCAGGCCGGCCCGGAGCGAGGCGGCACGAAGCTCCGCTTCGTCGTCGCCAATGGCGGCCAGCCGCTCGGCCACCTGGTCCGTGCCGGTGGGCGTGTATTCGTCTTCGCCGGCGCCGGAGGGGCCGGAGGTTTGAGTCGTATCGCTCATTGCACTTTCCTTAAGTGGTCATCTGCCGGCGTCCCGGCTACTGCTGGTTCGAGCGGTGGGTCCGCGTGGGGCAAGGGCTGCCCACTGTGTTCGATGGTCTCTTGGACGTGCCTCGCCAGCGCAGTGCGGATTTCCAATCCCGCTCTGTCCATTGAAGCACGGCCTGTTTCGCCGGGGTTGCGGCTAAGGGTCAGTGCGTTGCCGAAGCTGACATGGAACCGCCGCCCGGGCCTTGGCACGGTGTCGAGGTGTTCGCTGCCCGTCCGGGTGCCGAGAATGGCCACCGGAACCACGGGTGCGCCCGAGTTCAGGGCCAGCCAGGCGACCCCGTTGTTGATGTCCGTCGCCTGCCCGCTCCCCCGCGTACCTTCCGGGAGAATCCCAATGCAGCGGCCGGCGTCGAGCACGTCCTTGCCCAGCAGCAGTGCTGCCCGGTCCCCGGAGCGGTCCACCGGGAGCTGGCCGGAAGCGCGGAGGACCCGGCCCAGGAAGCCCTTGAACATCTCCTTCTTAACGAGGATGTGCATGGGGCGCGGAGACGCACCGAACATCACCGGCCCGTCCAGGAAGCTGATGTGGTTACCGGCAAAAATAACCGGCCCGCCCGTGGGGACGTTGTGCCTGCCGGTGACGGATGTCCGGTACACAGCGTGGTCCAGGAGCCAGCCGACGGGCCTGCTCCAGGCCATGGTCAGGCCGGCGGGAAGCTTCGCGCGGTCAGTCACGGTTGAGCACCTTCGTCACGATCACCAGGGCGGCAGCAACTGTTTCGGTGAAGTCCAGGTCTGACGAATCGAGCGTGACCACGCCGTCGGCAGCCTGCGTGAAGTTCACCACCGTGGAATCCTTGGCGTCACGCTGGGTGACCTGGGCGGCGAGCTGCTCCGCGTTCTGGGTGCCGCCCAGCTGGATGCCGCGGCGACGGAGCCGTGCTTCCTCGCTGGCAGTCAGCAGCAGCCGGACTTCAGCCCCGGGCGCGACGACGGTGGTGATGTCCCGCCCTTCCACTACCATGCGGCGGTGGTGCTTTTCGATGAGTTCACGCTGCCTGCGGATCAGTTCGGTCCGGGCGCCCAAGGTGGTGGCCACCGCACTGACCGCCGAGGAAATGGCGGGCTCGCGGATGGCATCGGTGACGTCGGTTCCGTCCACGCGGACGTATTCCGACTGGGGCGTGGTACTCAGGTCCAGGACGAGGTCCCGGGCTGCCTGCTCCACTGCGGCGGCGTCGGCGAGATCGATTCCATCGTTGACGCAGAACCACGTGAGGGCACGGTACATCGCGCCGGTGTCCAGGTAGGCAAGGTGCAGCCTGCGGGCCACTTCCCTGCTGACACTGGATTTGCCCGAGCCGGAGGGCCCGTCAATGGCCACCACCAGTGGCCTGCCGACGCGCAAAGCCGGCACGGTGTCAAGAAGTTCCTGTGTCATTACTGCAGTACCCGCCATCCGCGGTCGTTGAGTGCTTCGATCAGGTGGTCATGTTTGTTGGGCAGCACGGAGAGTTCCACCATTCCCACGTTCTGCCCGGACGAATGGTCCAGCCTCAGGTCCTCCACGTTGACGCCGACCTCACCGATCTCGGTAAGGAGCCTGAC
>JBDTQQ010000019.1:0-13038 GCA_039932075.1 Pseudarthrobacter sp.
CGCCATCCACTTTGTCCGCGTTGTCCCGAATCAGGGAGAGGAACGTTTCGGTGGCCTCGGCCACGTCGTCCGAACCCCAGTAGCCGACCAGGGCAGGATCGAACATGGTCCCGAGCCAGTGCAGGATAACCGGCTGACCCGTTTCCTGAAGCAGCGTCGAATAGACGTGCAGGTAATCGTCCGGACCGTTGGCCACGCGGGCAAGCGCGCGGGAGGCCATCAGAATGACTTTGGGCCCCGCTGCACTGACGACGGCGATCTGCTCGCGGTATGCGTTGATGACTGCTTCGATGCCTGCGGCTCCTTCAGGCAGCTGCGCCAGTTCCAGCTGGACGGTTCCGGCGCCGCAGGCGACCAGGTCGCGGACAGTCTTGCCTTTGGTGGCGGCGTTACCGGAGAAGACCACCGAGGCCGCTTCCACACCGGTGCGTTTGATGAGCTGCCGGGTTGCTGCCCAGTCCAGGCCCATGCCCCGCTGGGCCGTATCCATGGCATCCGCCACCCCCAGTCCGTAGGACCACAATTCGTGGCGGTACGCCATGGTGGCTTCCCAGTCGAGGGAGGCGGGGGCTCCGGGAGTATTGTCCGCCAGGACTTCGGGGATCACGTGGGCAGCGGCGTAGGCACGGCGGGCCATGAGCGGGGCGGTGGGGCGGCCCCAGGGCGTACCGCCCCGGAGTCGGTACTCGCGGGTGCCGCCGTCGTGGGAGGGCAGAATCAGGGAAGTCATCAGAGCGCGATCTCCGGGATGTCGATGGTGCGGCGTTCATCGCTGGACTTCAGGCCCAGTTCGGCCAGCTGCACGCCGCGGGCCGCGGACAAAAGGCCAAAGCGGTGTTCGCGGCCGGCAACAACATCGCGGAGGAATTCCTCCCACTGCAGCTTGAAGCCGTTGTCCAGCTCTGCGTTCGCCGGGACTTCCTGCCATTGGCTACGGAAGGACTCCGTCACGGGCAGGTCGGGGTTCCAGACCGGCTTGGGCGTGTGCGCGCGCTGCTGGGCAACACACTTGTTAAGGCCTGCGACGGCCGAACCAAGCGTGCCGTCGATCTGGAATTCCACCAGTTCGTCACGGTAGACGCGCACAGCCCAGGAGGAGTTGATCTGGCCGATGACGGGCTCCCCGGCCGGAGTTTCGAGTTCGAAGATGCCGTAGGACGCGTCGTCCGCCGTGGCCTTGTATTCTTTCCCGGCCTCGTCCCAGCGGGCCGGGATGTGGGTGGCCGTTTTCGCGTTGACGCTCTTGACCTTGCCGATGATGCCTTCCAGGACGTAGTTCCAGTGGCAGAACATGTCCGTGGTCATGCCGCCGCCGTCTTCCTTGCGGTAGTTCCAGGACGGGCGCTGTGCCGCCTGGACGTCGCCCTCGAAGACCCAGTAGCCGAATTCACCCCGAATGGACAGGATGCGGCCGAAGAAGCCCTCGTCAACCAGGCGGCGCAGCTTGACCAAACCGGGGAGGTAGTGCTTGTCATGCACCACGCCGGCGGTGACGCCGGCTTCCTTGCCGATCCGGGCCAGCTCAATTGCCTCCTCCAGCGTTTCGGCGGTGGGCTTCTCGGTGAAGATGTGCTTCCCGGCCAGCATGGCCTTCTAAAGGGTGGCGGAGCGGAGGCTGGTCATGGAGGCATCAAAATGATGTCCACTGCGGGGTCGTTGATGACGGAGTCCAGGTCCGTGGTCCATTCGGACACCTTGTGAAGTTCTGCCAGCTCGCGGATTTTGGCTTCATTCCGGCCCACCAGGATCGGTTCCACCTGGACTCTCGTCCCCTCCTCCAGGGTGAATCCCCCGGCCTCGCGGATGGGGAGAGTGGAGCGCAGCAAGTGCTGGCGTTACCCCATCCGGCCGGTAATGCCGTTCATGGCTATGCGGATCGTCTTTGTTTCGAAGCCCATGTGTCCTCCACGGTGAGTGAGCGTTGTGATACTCAAGCGAACTGGGAAAGCGCATTCCCACTGATGTTATGATGCCTTAGCCGGTTCGTCCCTGGCAAGCGCTTTCCCAAACATCCTGCAACTGCAATACTGAACCGAACGCCAATCGCACTGAAATTGCCCAAACAGGAGACTCCGTGGTTGCAAGTACCCTTTCAGAGGTCGCCCGTCTGGCTGGCGTTTCGCCGGCCACCGCGTCACGGGTCCTTAACGGCTCCGCCAGGACACCGGGGCAGGACATCGCTGAGCGCGTGCGTGCGGCGGCCGAATCCCTGGGCTACGTCCCCAATGCCCAGGCCCAGGGGCTGGCCAAATCGAGCTCAGGGCTGATCGGGCTGATAGTGCGCGACATCGCCGACCCGTACTTTGCGGCCATCGCGCGTGGAGTCCAGGAAGCCGCCCGGGAACAAGGCAGGATGGTTCTGCTTGCAACAACCGCCGGAGCCCCGGCGGACGAGAGGGAAGCGGTGGCTGCCTTTGCAGCCCGGCGGGCAGATTCGATCGTGATCGCCGGATCCCGCTCGGCCCGTCCCGAGGACGACGAAGGGAACTCCGAACTGGCGGCGGAGCTTGACCGCTACTGCCGCAACGGCGGTCAGGTAGCAGTTGTCGGCCACGCCGTCGTCGGCGCTTCCTCTACCGAGGGTTACCACGTGGTGACAGTGCCGAATGAGGAACTTGCCGTCAAACTGGCCGCCGAGCTGGCGGTTTCACGGTACGGCCACTACGTCATCATCGGCGGGCCGGCCGGCCTGTTCACCTCCGACGACCGGATCCGCGGATTCCAGCGTGGTTTGGCGGCTGCCGGATTGCCGCCGGCCGAAATCATCCGCACCGAGTTCAACCGCTCCGGCGGATTCGAGGCCGGCGTTGCCTTGGCTGCCCGGATCCGAGCTTCCCAGGAGGCCGGGAACACCGCCGGGGATGCGAAGCGGATCTGCATCTTTGCCGTGAACGATGTCATGGCCATCGGGGCGGCCGCTGCGCTGCGCTCCGAGGGCCTGCGCATACCCCGGGATGCCATCATCGCCGGCTTTGACGACATTGAGACCCTCCGGGACTTCCGCCCGGCCCTCTCAACCGTGCATCTGCCGCTCGAGGAAATTGGCCGGCAAGCCACGCGCAGGGCCGCAGGGATGATCGGCGAGGAAGCCGCGCCGTCGACCATCACCGGCCATGTCACGCTGCGGCGCAGCACCGAAGGAGTGCTTCCCTCCGAAGGAATCTCAAGGATGTCGTCAACGGATTCCTGAGCCTATGGCTGGGCGCCGCGGCGCCTTGATGTCGTCATCCGACGATCGAGCCTGCGGAACAAGGAGTGCAGGCGCCGGACTATTCCTGTTTGTTTTTCCCGGAACCGGTACTCGGTTTCCGGACGGGTTTCACGGAACCGCTCGCTCCGTAGCTGCCCTCCGAATACCGCCCAACTTCGGAATCAGCGGTGCGGCCCGGTAGCGATCCGGCATCACCGTAGTCGCCCTCGACGTAGTGTCCCGACTCCCCGGCCTTGTCTCCAAGGGGTTCGGGCAGCCCGCCTTCCTTGCCGGCGGTACCGTAGTTCCCTTCGCCGTATTGGCCTTCCTCATCGGCCGCATGGCGGCCGCTCTGCGCTCCGGCCTTGCCGAAGTCTCCTTCGACGTACCGGCCGCGCAGGTCTGGTTCTACTGGCTGCTTTTCCGGGCCTGCCTCATTCGGGGTGTCTTTGAAGCCGCTTTTGTGGGTCATGACCGTGCCTTTCCCAAAGGAGTTCTGCGTTTTATGCGGCGCAAGTTAAGTCTAGCGAGGGCCGCAGTTTCCCAACAGAACTTTTCATGGCCATCATTGCCCACCCAGGTTAAACAGTTCACTGAGGGGAGGGCGTGGTTCACGGCGCAGCCTGATGTTTGGGGGCAGTCCCCTGACGCTGACTGAATCACCGTCGATGTGAATCGACAACCGTCCGTCCCCTGAGAACGGCACATTATCGAAGTGGAAGTGCGTATTTTGCGGAGGCAGCGTAGGGGCCAGCCACACCTCGTCCCAGGGAAGCCCGGGGTCGAAGCGCAGCAGCGTCCTGACGAGCTGAACGGGTGCTGCCGATGCCCAGGCCTGCGGGGAACATGAGGCGGGGTACGGGACTGGTTCGGGGTATCTTGACCGGTCCAGCCCACAAAAGAGTTCCGGTAGCCGGCCATTGAAGCGATCCGCTGCTTCGAGCAGCGAGTAGGCCACCTTGTGGGCCTCTTTAACGAAGCCGTGCCGCATCAGCCCGGCGGCGGCGATGGCATTGTCGTGGGGCCAAACCGATCCGTTGTGGTAGCTGGCAGGGTTATAGGCGCCCATGCTTGATGCCAGCGTCCTGATGCCCCAACCGGTAAACATTTCGGGGGACACCAAGTGTTCGGCCACCTGCGCGGCCTTGTCATTGTCTATGATTCCGGTCCAAAGGCAATGGGCCATGTTAGAGGCGAGAGCGTCGACGGGTTTCTTGTCTTTGTCCAAGGCAACCGCGAAATAGCCGCGATCCGGAAGCCAGAACTGTTCGTTGAACGCCTGCTTCAATCTGGACGCCTTGGCCACGCAGGCCTCTGCTGTCTTCGCGTCGCCGGCGGCCGTGGCCATCAGCGCCCGGCCGATATAAGCGGCGTAGGCGTAACCTTGGACTTCGCACAGGGCGATGGGTGGTTCGGCGAGGGTTCCGTCGGCGAAATTGATCCCGTCTCTCGAGTCCTTCCATCCCTGATTGCGCAGGCCCCTTTCCGTTTTCCGCTGGTATTCAATAAAGCCGTCGCCGTCCCGGTCGCCGTAATCCTCCATCCAACGAAGTGCCCTATCCGCTGCAGGAAGAAGCTGGCGCATCGCGGCATCATCAAGCCCCCACCTGCTGAGCTCGGCCAGGACGACGATAAAGAGCGGAGTCGCATCGGCGGTGCCGTAGTAGACCCCGCTGCCGCCCAGCGCGAGACCGGCGGTTGCTCCGAGGCGCACTTCATGAAGGATCCTGCCGGGCTCCTCCTCCGACGCCGCGACTACCTTGGTTCCCTGATAGTCCGCCAACGTCAAAAGGGTCCCTTTCGCCAGAGAAGGGTCCAGGAGCAAGGACATGAATGAGGCCAGTAGACTGTCCCGGCCAAATAAGGCCATGAACCACGGTGCGCCCGCTGCAACCACGGCGCGGCCAGGGTGATCGGGGTTGAAAATTCGAAGGGACCCCAGATCCTCCTGACTGCGTCTGATGACCCTCTCCACTGCCTCATTCCGCACATTTGCTGTGGGCATTGACTTGCGCCACTCCATGACTCGGCGCAAGGCATCTGCCCCCGGCACCCCTCCTGCTCCCGCCTTGGCGTGGCGGGTCGTGCCCGCCAGCGACGGTGTTGCCGAGATGGTGCCTGACCAGTGCCCGTGGGCGGCGATGGTCGTGTCCAGGACCAGCCTTTCCCCCTCAAGCCGAGCTCCGGCGAATGCGACTGTAATGCGCTGTGTGTGCCCTTCCCGCACTGACTCCAGCGTCAGGCCTTCCGGAGTCAACCGGCGGGAACAACGCCCGCGTGGGGCCTGCCTGCCTTCCTTCACTTCAAACAGGCTGGCAAAGTCCGTGTCAAGGAACAACTCCACCCGGCATCTCAGCGGCCGCTGAGAGTAGTTATGTACCGTGACGGTCTCGGTAAGACCTTCCCCGAGCTCGCGTTCCCGGTCAATGAGCAACGACGTGTCGGCGTGATCGTCCCTCTGGGGTCTTCCAATGAAAACGCCGTGAAACGGCTCCGGGGTAGTGGCCGAGAGCGACTCGACCGGCAGGCCCTGAACCTTCAGCGTCCATTCACTGATGAACCGCGTGTCTTGGAAGAATAATCCGTGCGGAAGGCGGGCGGACATATCCCCGTTGGAAGCCGATATGCAGAAGGAAGTTCCTTGGACCAGGGTGAGTGCCCCCGGACCCGCAGAACCGGCGCTGTTCCCGATATCCCTTTCGGCCATTCTCGGCTTCTCCCGCAGCGAACACTGTCAATGTCAAACTATGTTCCATAAAACTATGGAGGATCACCCGCCTCCGCAAGAGGTTCGACGGCGGTTCGCCAGTACGCGGCATGTGGCCGCCTGGCTAGAGTTGCTAAATGGTGAACCGCGAACTCGTGGCAGCGATCCGAACCATGCTGATGGAGCGGGCTGACCCGGCGCGTGCTGCCGGCGCGCAGTCCTACATGAAGTCATCCATCCGCTCCCTCGGCGTCAGGGTTCCGGAGGTTCGCCGTTGCGTGGTGGCCGCGGCTGCGGCCTTTCCGTTGGAGTCACCGGAACAGCTCCGCGCAACCGTCCTGCTGCTCTGGCGGGAAGCGCAATGGCGGGAAGAACAGTACGCGGCGATCGACCTCACCGGGCTCAGACTGGTTGCCCAGGACTCCCTGATGCTGCCCGTATACGACGAAATCATTCGAACCGGCGCCTGGTGGGACTTCGTGGACGGAGTACGCCCACGGATCTGCGGTTTGCTGCTGGCACACCGGGCCCTGATGACGCCCCTGCTGCTTGAATGGAGCACGGATGAAGACTTCTGGATCCGGCGCGCCGCCATTACGTCCCAACTGAAGGCGGAGTCCGCGACCGATACCGACCTGCTGCGCGCAACAATCGAGGCCAACGTGGGCGACCCGGAATTCTTTGTTCGTAAAGCCATCGGCTGGGCTCTCCGGGAGTTCGCCAAGACCAATCCCGCGTGGGTGCGGGACTTCGTGGCAGAACATGCCGCGCAATTGAGTCCCCTGTCGCGGAAGGAAGCCTTGCGGCACCTGAACCCCTAAATGACCGGGCGCTCCGTAACAGGCTCCCCTGTTTTCCGGAAGAGCCGCTTGGTCCCCGGATCCATGAAGATCAGGTAGAGGCCAAAAAGCAGGCCAGTGATCGCAGCGGCGAAGCGGGCCAGAACCAGGGCCAGGCCAAGATCCTCGGTCTGCAGATAGGGAAACACTTCAAGCTGGTCCGAAATCGCGTAGATCATAAAGAACGACACGATGAAATACAACGCCTTCACCTGCCAGTCGTTGCGGATGCCCGTCACCGCAAACAACGGGATGAGCCACACCACGTACCAGGACTGGATCATCGGCGCCAGCACCACTACGGCCGCGAAAGCCAGGGTGAGGCGCCGGATCAGGCGCTCATGCTCACCCTTGAAGATCTGGAAGGCCGCGATGCCGACGGCAAGTACCTTGCCGGCGTCGAACACCCAACCTGCCAGGGCCCAACCGTCCAACCCGAAAGCGTTGGAAATGGTGGCAACCACCAGGCCCACCAGCCCCACCGGGGCGTACCAGATGAAGATGCTGCCAGGAGCCGAGAGGCCGTTGATCCAGCCGAAGCCAAATCCATTGACCATACTGAGGGCGTACAGCATGGCGAGGCTCAGCCCGCCTGTGAGGGCCCAGAAAAGGAATTTCCGGGCCCAGCCAGCGTTTTTGCCGGCCCACATCAGGCCGATAAACGGAAGGAACACCACCGTGATGGGCTTTACGGCGATAGACAGGGTCACCAAAACTATTCCGAGCACCACGCGCCGGGTGGCCGCGTAATACAGCCCGGCCAGCGCCAGCCCGATCATGAGGGCATCGTTATGGACGCTGGCGATAAAGTTGGTCAGGAACAATGGGTTGGCCGCGGTGAGCCAGAGGGCCCTGTGCGGGTTGACGCCGTGAAGTTCCGCCAGCTTCGGCACGTAAATGATGCAGAGCACCACGCCTACCAGTGCCACCAGCCTGAAGAGCATCACGCTGGCTTCGGGATGGACGTTGGTGGACCAGACCACAAACTGCTCGATCCACAGGAACAGCTGGCCGTACGGCACGGGTGCCTCAGTCCACAGCCTGTCGGCACCGAGCTGGAAGTAGTTGGACAGCGCCGAGATCCCGTTCTCGTACGGGTTGAACCCCTCTACCATCAGGCGTCCCTGACCGATATAGGCGTACACGTCACGGCTGAATAGCGGGACACTGACAACCATCGGCAGGCCCCACGCCGCGATGGCCTGCAGGGTAGCCTGGCGCGCTTGAGGCCCCCAGACGCGGATGCGCTGGCCCAGCCGCAGCCAGGAACGCACCAAGAGCATTCCGCCGATGGCGACCAACACGATGGCCAGAGCCACCCCGATGGCCTCTGTGCGCATCCAGATAAAGATGGGCACCCGGCGGAGTTCGGAAACCGGCGCCAGCCAACCGACGCCTACCGACCCGATGGCCATAAAGACCGAACCGAGAAATCCGGCCAGGATGGGGGACCGCGGGTTATCCACTTCGGCCGCACCGGACGTGGGGATCACGGTGGCTACCATCTCCCCCGTTGCAGGCACAGGCGCCGTCATCTCAGGATCGTCCAATCTCTTTGCTTTCAGCGCTTCGGCCCAGTGGGCCGCGGTAGCCGCCCGGGCCACGCAGGCACAGCACAGCGGCCGCAATCCCAGCCTCTCTGTACCCGAAATCCTAGCATCGGACGGTTGCGGCGGAGCTAAACGGTAGGCTGGTCGGGTGCCTATAACTAACGAACGCATCGTCTGGATCGACTGCGAAATGACCGGCCTGGACATCAAGAATGACGCCCTGATCGAGGTGGCGGCACTGGTGACGGACTCGGAGCTGAACATACTGGGCGACGGTGTGGACGTTGTGATTAAACCGGAGGACGCCGCCCTCGCCCAGATGAACGACTTTGTCCGGGACATGCACACCCGGTCCGGGCTGCTCGAGGAACTGCCGCACGGCAAGACCATGGCCGAGGCCGAGGCCGCCGTCATGGAATACATCGAAAAGTGGGTACCGGACCCCCGCAAGGCCCCGCTGGGCGGCAACTCGGTGGGAACGGACCGCGTCTTCCTCTCACGGGATATGCCGGCCGTGGTTGAACACCTGCACTACCGGGTGATCGACGTCAGTACCATCAAGGAACTCTCCCGCCGCTGGTTCGCCCGGGCATACTTCCAGTCCCCCGCCAAGAAGGGTGGCCACCGCGCCCTCGGCGACATCAAGGACTCCATTGACGAGCTGCGCTACTACCGCGAGGCCGTCTTCGTGCCCGCTCCCGGACCCGACAGCGTCACAGCCCGCGGCATTGCCCAGCATGTTACAGGCGCCGCTGAACAGTAATCTGCGCCACGTTTCCGGGAATTTTCCGCGAAAACCGTAAAAATGGCACAACCACCGCCCAACAGCAGGTAAGCTATTTGAGTTGCCTTTCCAGAGGACCGGGTCACCGGATAACCTGCAGGGCACATGGTGGGCTTAGCTCAGTTGGCAGAGCGCCTGGTTGTGGTCCAGGAGGTCGCGGGTTCAACCCCCGTAGCTCACCCTCACAGGACGGCAGTTGAAGCCGTCAGTTTGGAGGCCGTACCGGATATCCGGTACGGCCTTCTTTTTTGCACACACGCCGGCGTCATGCCGCTCGCACGAAGGGTCACCTGCCATGACAGTTCTGCCGATCACGATCTGGGGAGAACCGGTGCTTCACCGCCGGGCCGCCGAGGTGGAAGTGTTCGACGACGAACTGCGCACCCTGATTACCGACATGTTCGAAACCAATGATGCGGCCAACGGCGTGGGCCTGGCGGCCCCGCAGGTTGGCGTGGGCAAGAGAATCTTCGTCTACAAGTTCGCGAACGAGGACGGCGCTCCCCCCACCGGTGTTCTGGTGAACCCCGTCCTGACGCTGTCCAAGGTTTCCGGCGCACTGCCCGACCCCGACGAAGAGGAAGAAGGGTGCCTCTCCTTCCCTGGCGGCCAGTTCCCGCTCAAGCGCGCGGAGTGGGCCCGGGTCCAGGGCTTCGACGGCCACGGGCAGCCCGTCGAGTTTGAGGCAACCGGCTGGTTTGCCAGGCTCATCCAGCATGAATACGACCATCTGAACGGCAAGCTGTATGTCAACCGGCTGTTGGACCGCTACTCACGGAAAGCCATGAAACTGGCTAAGAAGAGCGGCTGGGGTGTTCCCGGGCTGACCTGGGTGCCCGGCGTGGACCCGGACCCCTTCGGCCACTAAGGCGTCTTCCGGGGGCGGGTCATTTTGCCGCAATGGTGGGCTGGCCCGGGCACGAGTCCAGGACCCGTTTCATCGCATCCTTCTCTGGCTGGGTGACCCACAGGCCGTAGGATGCCTTCACTGAAATCTGGCGGGCCACGTAGTGGCAGCGGATGTTCTTGTTCTTTGGCAGCCACGTAGCGGCGTCGCCCGCACTCTTTTGCTGATTCGCGGGCCCGTCCGCGGCAATGAGGTTCAGCGGATCGTTGGCAAGGCTCTGACGCTGCTGTGGCGTCAAAGCCTGGGCGCCTTTCTGCCAGGCGTCACCGAGCGCCACAACATGGTCAATCTGGATTTCCCTGCTGCTCTCCGGCCCGCGCCGGAATTCCACGGCTCTACCCGTGTACGGCTCAACGATGGCGCCCGAAGCTACGCGGCACTTGGACCCCTCCATAAAAGCCGCTGCTGTGAGGTCCCGCCGGAGAATGTCATTGCGCGTGTCACAGCCGTTCCGGTCAACATCCTGCCACGCCTGCCCGAACGCCTCCCGCTGGTATGTGTCCTTCGGCGCACGCCCCTTGACCGCCAGCCCCTCCAAGGCGACCAGGGCACTCCCCTGCGGCACCGGATGAACAGGCACCACGGGCTTCATCCAGGTCATATCAAACACGGGCGCCTGGCTTGGTCCGGCAACAGCGGGTTCAGCGGCGGCGAACTGGCCGGCCGTGAAAAACCACACCACGGAAGCCAGCACTGACAGCGCCAGCACCACCAGCAGGGCCCAGGCCTGTCTCGAGCGCCGGCGGGCACGGCGGTAGGCGCCCCAACTGACCGTCATCGCCTACAAGCTCTTCCGGATATGTCATGCACCACAAGAGCCTAGGCCACCCCACTGACACGGCGACGGTTATCCACAGTGGGGAGGAAGAGTGGCCGGAGCTACTGCTCCCGGACGACTCGCCGAAGATCTTCTTCGGCCAAGTGGAGGAGGCTTTCCAACTGCCGAACGCGGTCTTCGCCGATGTCGCCGGCGGACTGGGCGGCACGGGCCTGCCCCAGAAGCCGGACGGCTTCCTTGTGGTTGGCTTTGGCGACGTCAAGGGCGTGTTCAAGGGTGGTCTCGTGAAGAGTCTCGTTATCCATGGCACCAGTGTGGTCCCGATTCCCGGCTGATTCCAGCGCATCAGCCGGGAAGTCGGAATAACGCCCCGCAGCGGTGCTCAGTTAGACGGCGATTGCGGCCAAGGCAGCAGCAGCTTCCTTCGCAGGGAAGGACGGCGGGTTGACTCCGGCCATCTCCTCCATGACCCGGACCACCTGGCAGCTGTAGCCGAACTCGTTGTCATACCAGACGTAGAGGATAACGTTCTTGTCATTGGAGATGGTGGCAAGGCCGTCCACGATGCCGGCGCGGCGTGAGCCGACGAAGTCCGTGGACACCACCTCGGGGGAATCGATGTAGTCGATCTGCTTGCGCAGGTCCGAATGCAGGGACATCTGGCGCAGGTAATCGTTCACCTCATCCTTGGTGGTGCCGTTTTCCAGGCTCAGGTTCAGGATGGCCAGCGAGACGTCGGGGGTGGGGACGCGGATGGAGCTGCCGGAAAGCTTGCCCTGGAGTTCGGGCAGTGCCTTTGCTACTGCCGTGGCCGCACCGGTTTCGGTGATGACCATGTTCAGCGCGGCGGAGCGGCCCCGGCGGTCGCCCTTGTGGAAGTTGTCGATCAGGTTCTGGTCGTTGGTGAAGGAGTGGACGGTTTCCACGTGTCCGTGGATCACGCCGAACTTGTCGTTGATGGCCTTCAGGACCGGAGTGATGGCGTTCGTGGTGCAGGACGCTGCCGACACGATCTTGTCAGTGTCCTCGATGCTGCCGTGGTTAATGCCGTGCACGATGTTCTTCAGCTCACCCTTGCCCGGCGCGGTCAGCAGGACCCGGGCAACGCCCTTGCTCTGCAGGTGCTGGGACAGGCCCTCGGCGTCGCGCCAGCGGCCCGTGTTGTCGACTACCAGAGCATCCTTGATGCCGTAAGCGGTGTAGTCGATGGTGGCGGGGTTGTCCGAGTAGATGACCTGGACCTGGACGCCGTTGGCGGTGATGGTGTTGGCGTCCTCGTCAACGCGGATGGTGCCCTCGAAGGAGCCGTGGACCGAGTCGCGGCGCAGCAGGCTGGCGCGCTTGGTGAGGTCCTTGTCCGAGCCGCGGCGAACCACGATGGCGCGCAGGCGCAGGCCGTGGCCGCCGCCTGCCTTTTCGATCAGGAGGCGGGCCAGCAGCCGGCCGATCCGGCCAAAGCCGTAAAGCACGACGTCGGTGCTGGTGCGGTCATCAGCACCCCGCTTGCCCACGACCTCGGCGAGCTCGGCCCGGAGGAACTCCTCCAGCGTTGCCCCGGCGCCCTCATCCTTGAACTTCTGGTTGAGGCGGGCGATATCGATCGCTGCCGCGCCCAACTCCAAGCTGGCGAGGGTGTCCAGGATCGGGGCGGTCTCCTCCAAGAGCAGCTCGTCTCTGCTGACCCGGCGTGCGAAGCGGTGCGCCTTCAGGATGTTCATGGTGGACTTGTTGATCAGGCTGCGGCCGTGGATGCTGGTCACCACGTTGTTTTCGCGGTACAGCCGGCCAATCACCGGAATCATGGCCTCGGCGAGAGCCTCCCGGCCCATCCACGTATCAAGACAAGAATCTGACGTCTGGCTCACAGAACTACCTTCCTCGGTTCAGCCGCATACGTCCTCGTATACGGATGTCGGCCACCTGACGTTGTCCAGGGGCTCTGGCACCGGCGGGGTTCTGTACACCCCGGGTGCCGTGGAGAAGCGCAAAGAAAAACCACCGGCTGCGAACGCAGACCCGGTGGCAGAACTTCTACGTTCGCTCTCTATTCTAGGCTGGGAGCGCGGCCCGGACAGCCGTCAGAGACGTGAAGTCACTCACATGCCCCGCACCGCAGACTCGGTGGGATGGGTTGACCGATACGCCGGGTTCTGTGCTCCCGTGCCGTTGCCAGCGCGGGAGTAGCGGCCATCCATCTACGAACGCCGTTGCCGACGCCCTCCAGCGGCCTACCCGGGCACTCGGGCGGGCTGCCCTCAAACGTGCCCTGTCTGGCCTTGCTCC
>JBDTQQ010000020.1:0-12862 GCA_039932075.1 Pseudarthrobacter sp.
GACGCCGCCATCGACGAGGCCGGCCGGCTCCTGCTGGACCGCGGCGCCGTCGACGACGACGACATCGCGGCGATGCATGAGCGTGAAGAGTCGGTGTCCACCTACATGGGCAGCTTCCTGGCCATCCCGCACGGCACCAACGCCGCCAAGGACCACATCATGAAGTCCGCCGTGTCCGTCATCCGCTACCCCGACGGCATCGACTGGAACGGCAAGCAGGTGAAGTTCGTGGTGGGCGTGGCCGGCATCAACAACGAACACCTCCACATCCTGTCCTCCATCGCCAAGGTCTTCACCAACAAGGCCCAGGTGGCTCAGCTGGAGGCCGCGACGTCAGTCGAAGAAGTCCTGGACCTCTTCGGAAAGGTCAACGCATAGTGAAAGCAGTACATTTTGGCGCCGGGAACATCGGCCGCGGGTTCGTGGGGCTGCTGCTGCACCAGGCCGGTTATGAGCTGGTGTTCGCCGATGTGGCGGACGCCCTCATTGACCAGCTGGCGGCAGCCGACAGCTACAACGTCAATGAGGTGGGGGAGAACCCCACAGTCCGGACCGTGGACAATTTCCGGGCGCTGAATTCAGCCACCCAGGAAGCGGAGCTGGTGCGGGAAATCGCGACGGCAGACATCGTCACCACCGCCGTGGGGCCGCACATCCTGAAGTTCGTGGCGCCCGCCATCACCAAGGGCATAGCCGCGCGCGACGCCGGGCTGGCACCGCTGCAGGTCATGGCCTGCGAGAACGCCATCAACGCCACGGACATCCTGCGGGCCGAAGTGGCTGCGCTCTGGGACGACGCCGCCGGCTCGTTGAGCTCCCTGGCCGTGTTCGCTAACACCGCCGTGGACCGGATCGTGCCCAACCAGGAACCCGGTCAGGGCCTGGATGTCACGGTGGAGACGTTCTACGAGTGGGTCATCGACCGGACTGCCTTTGGCGATGCGGCGCCGGTGATTCCGGGTGCCACCTTCGTGGACGATCTCTCGCCGTACATCGAGCGGAAGCTCTTCACCGTGAACACCGGGCACGCCTCCGCCGCGTATTTCGGGTTTGAAGCCGGGCTGGAGAAGATTTCCGATGCCATGGCCGACCAGGACGTTGCAGAGGACGTCCGGGCGGTCCTGGAAGAGACCAAGCAGTTGCTCGTGGCCAAGCATGGCTTCACCAACGATGAGCAGGAAGCCTACGTCCAGAAGATCCTGGTCCGGTTCTCCAACCCGCACCTGCCGGATACCGTGACCCGCGTGGGCCGCGCGCCGATGCGGAAACTCAGCCGGCACGAGCGGTTCATCGGGCCGGCGGCAGAGCTGGCGGAGCGCGGGATCGTCCCGGAAGCGCTGCTGGGCGCCATTGCCGCGGCCCTGCGCTTCAACGATCCCGCCGACGCCGAGGCCACCGAACTCGCGCAAATTCTGGCGTCCTCATCGCCGTCGGATGCCACCGCCAGGATCACCGGCCTGGCTCCCGAGCACCCCCTGTTCGCGGCCGTGGCCACCCTGGTGGAGGAGCGCCAGGCGGAAGGCGCCAAGGCCCCCGCCTGACCGCCCCGCCCCCCGCGCCCGCATCCCACCCTGGAACGCTCTCTCACTTAATGCGGGTTTTCCGGCAACGCTCTCGCAGGTAATGCGGCGCAGGGCATCAAGTGGGTGTCAGAGCTGCCGTATGGACAGCAAAGGTCACTCCAGGCAGGTTCAGCGTCGACCTCTCATTTATCGTTCCGGCAGGACCGCGTACAGGTCGACCACTGTTTCCTCGGGCGCTGCTGTGAACCCTCCTTCGATGCCTGCCTGCATCCGGGGAAGAAGGATGCTGTCCCGGAACTTCTCCCAACTCTCCTTCGATTCATGCACTGCCAGGATGGTCCAGCCGCCAGCGGAGGCGCCACCTGCATGGAAGGTCTGACCCTCGGGGAGCTGCCCTTCGCCGGGGTGGACAGCGGCAATCGAGGCGAGGTACTGCGCCTGAGTGCCACCGGGAAAGAAGTGAACGATTCCGTACGATGTAGTAGCCATCTCTGCTCCTAGGTCGGACCGCGGTGGTCCATACGGCCAGTCGTAGACCCTGTCCCGGACGGTGTCAATGGTTTCCCGCAGGAGGGCAAATAGGTGGTTTTGCCCGCCTGGGGCTGGCCGCGGCCGGCAGCGACATCGGTGGGGCAGCCTGCGGGATGCGCCGGATTAGAGCGGAAATCACTAGCAGCAGACCCGCGGCACCTGCCAGGCCAGCAGGGCGGCCACGGCACTAAACGCGGCACCAAAAGATCCCCCGTCGGCTCATCCGGTGACGCCGGAATTGGGTGCGGACACGCCTAGCGACGGCCCAGCGGCTCATCGTCGGGGCGTCCCCGACCGCACCCTGGGCAGCATCGCGCGAATCCCTCCGCGCGGGCGAATGGTCCCGCACCTTGGAGGCGGTGAACACGATGTTCGATCACCGGTGAAGGCTTCCAGGAAGCCGATAGAAAGCCCCCCACCCACTCACGTCTGCATTCACGGTCGCCTCAGCTGCCGGCGTCGTACTATTGTGATCTGCCACACTTTGGTGCGGCTTCCCACTCCGGCGTTCGAACTTAGCCTTACCTTACTTATAGAGTGCAAGAGCAATTAGGCAAGGATTTTATGACGTATTAGTAGACTGAGATTGACGTGAAGAAAAAGCTTTCGAGCTACCTGGGGGGACTGGCTACGGGAGCTGCGCTTCTGACCATGACCGCCTGCGGCGGCAACGCCACCGCGACGCCTGCCTCCGAGGCAGCCTCCAGCATCACGGTGGAGCACGCCCAGGGCAGCACGGCCAACGTGCCGGTCAGCCCGGAGAAGGTCTTCACGTTCGATCTCGGCGTCCTGGACACCCTCGATGGGCTCGGCGTGGAGCCTGCGGGCGTGCCCGAGGCCAGTTACCCGGCGCCGCTCTCGAAGTACGCCGATGCCAAGTACGGGAAGATCGGTTCGCTGAAGGAACCCGACTCTGAAGCGGTCAGCGCCGGCGCTCCGGACCTCATCATCATCTCGGGCCGCACCGCCGGAGCCTACGAGGAACTGAGCAAGATCGCCCCCACCATCGACCTGTCCATCGACGCCGCAAACCCGATGGAAAGCTCCAAGGACCAGGCCAAGAAACTGGGCACCATCTTCAACAAGGCAGCCGACGTGGACGCGAAGCTGGTGAGTGTTGACGCCACCATCGCCGCAACCCAGGCCAAGGCCAAGGGTGCCGGCAAAGGCCTGATCGTCCTGACCTCCGGCGGCGAAGTGACCGCCTACGGTGCCGGCTCCCGCTTCGGCCTCATCCACGACGTCCTGGGCGTCCCCACCGCAGCCGACGTCAAGGCCGAAGACAGCCACGGCGAGTCCGTCTCCTTCGAATACATCAAGCAGGTCAACCCGACCTCCTGGACGTGATCAACCGCGACACCGCCATCGGCTCCGAAGCTGCCGCTGCCAACCCCGTCCTGGACAACGAACTGGTCCGGTCCACCAACGCCGCGAAGAACAACAAGATCATCAACCTTGACCCCGCCGCCTGGTACATCGTGGGCTACGGCCTAAACAACGTCGAAGCTATGGTCAACGCCGTTGCCGACTCGGTGGCCTGAGCCACCGACACTGACTGAGACTTCAGAGACTGACGTTCGATCATGACAGCCACAGCCGTCCGGACCACCACACCGGTGAGCCGCAGCCGGTCCTGCGAGTATGCGGGGCCGGCTGCGGCTGCTGTGGTTGTGCTGGCACTCGCCACCCTCAGCATGTTTGTCGGCGTCAGCGACGTGTCTCTGCCCGCACTGCTCACGGGCGACCCGACCGCCGTCGAAATCTTCTGGATCTCCCGTGTCCTCCGCACCCTGGCGGTGGTCCTGGCCGGAATGGCGGTGGCCGTCGCGGGTCTGATCATGCAGCTGATGGCCCGGAACCGTTTTGTGGAGCCTTCCACCGTGGGGACCGTCGAATCCGCCACGCTGGGCATCCTGGTGGTCACCGTCTTCATCCCGACGGCGCCGATCCTCCTCAGGATGGGGGTGGCCAGTGTTTTCGCCGTGCTGGGCACGGCCCTTTTCCTCGCCATCCTGCGGCGCCTGCCCACCCGCAACACACTGCTCATCCCGCTGGTGGGCATCATGCTGGGCGGGGTCATTGCCGCCGTCACCACCAACCTCGGCCTGAACTACACCGCGACCATGCGCCTGGGCCTCATCATCGTCTCGCTGATCTCCGCCGTGGTGGTGACCACCGTGGGCGCTGTGCCATTCCTCGGCCTGGTGGTGCCCAATATCGTCTCCCTCCTGTTCGGCGACAACCTGCGCCGCGCCGTGCCCTGGACTGCGCTCTTTGGGGCAGACTTTGTGCTGGTGTGCGACATCATCGGCCGGACCATCCGCTATCCGTACGAGGTTCCGGTGGACATGGTGATGGCCGTGTTGGGAGCCATCCTGTTCCTCGTCCTGATCCTGAGGAAACGCAATGCCTGAAATCGCAGCGCTCAAGCCCCGTGCACGCCTGCGGAACCGCATCCGCAACGCCCCGCCCCACCTGGTGATCGGCATCCTGCTCGCCGCCACCATCGCCGCCGTCGTGATCTTCCTGTTCAGCGACCTCAAAGGCAATGTGGGCTACGTGCTCCCGCGGCGTGCCCTGAAGGTGGCAGCGATGCTGCTGGTGGCGTTGGCAGTGGGCGTTTCCACCCTGCTGTTCCAGACCGTCACCGCCAACCGCATCCTGACGCCCTCCATCATGGGCTTTGACTCCCTTTACATCCTGGTGCAGACCGCGCTCGTCTTCACGGTGAGTGCCGCGGCGGTGACCGCAGCGCCGCCTACCCTGCAGTTCGGCGCCGAAGTTGTCCTGATGGTTGCCTTCAGCGCCCTGCTGTACCGCTGGATGTTCACCGGCGCCACCCGGTCGCTGCACCTTCTCCTGCTGGTGGGCATCATCCTGGGCAGCCTCTTCCGCGGCTTCTCCTCGCTGCTGCAGCGGCTGATGGAACCGAGCGAGTTCATCATCTTGCAGGACCTGTTCTTCGCCAGTTTCAACAACGTGGATCCGGCGCTGCTGGGCGTCTCCGCCGTGATCATCGCCGGCGTCTGCGTGGCGGTGTGGCGTGCCCGCCACACGCTGGATGTCCTGGCTCTGGGCCGCGAGCTGGCCATCAACGTGGGGGTGGACCACCGCCGCGTGGTCATGCGGCTCCTGCTGGCCTGCTCACTGCTGGTGGCCGTGTCCACCGCTTTGGTGGGCCCCGTGACGTTTTTCGGACTGCTGGTGGTCAGCCTTGGCTACCAGCTCTGCCGCGGCTTCAACCACGCCCGGCTGCTCCCCATCGTGGTGCTGATTGGTGCCGTGGCACTGGTGGGCGGGCAGCTCATCCTGGAGCGGGTCTTCGGCTTTGCCACCGCACTGAGCGTGGTCATCGAGTTCGCCGGCGGCATCCTCTTCCTCTACCTCCTGCTGAAAGGCTCGCTGAAATGATTGACGTCCGGAACGTCTCCAAGAGTTACGGCGGCCAGCTGGTCCTCGATGACGTCAGCTGTGTGATTCCCCGCGGTGGCATCACATCCATCATCGGGCCCAACGGCGCAGGCAAATCCACGCTGCTGTCGCTGATCAGCCGGCTCCAGCCGCTGGAAAGCGGTGCCGTTTCAGTGGCCGGGCTGGACATCGCGGCCACGCCCAGCCGCGACCTGGCCCGGACCATGGCGATCCTGCGCCAGGAGAACCACCTGACCATGCGGCTGACGGTCCGTGACCTGGTGGCCTTTGGCCGGTTCCCGCATTCGGGTGGCCGGCCCACGGTGGAGGACCTTGCCAAGGTGGAGGAGGCCGTCCGGCAGCTGGACCTGGCGGCCATGGCGGACAAGTTCGTGGACGAGCTCTCCGGGGGCCAGCGGCAGCGCGCCTACATCGCCATGGTTCTGGCGCAGGACACGGAATACCTGCTCCTGGACGAGCCGCTGAACAACCTGGACATGAAGCACTCGGTGGAGATGATGCGGCTGCTGCGCCGGCTGGCCGACGAGCTGGGCAAAACCATCGTCCTGGTGGTCCATGACATCAACTTCGCGTCCTGCTATTCGGACACCATCCTGGCCATGAAGAACGGCCGCCTCATCCACCAGGGCAGCCCGGCGCAGATCATGCAGGCCGCAATGCTGCACGACGTCTACGACATCGACATCCGCATCGAAGAGATCGACGGCAACCGCATCGGCGTCTACTTCGCCTGACCCAACGCTCTCGCAGTTAATGCGCATTTTTCGGGAACGCTCTCGCGCATAAGCGCACGACGCCGGCGCTTGCGGTGAGTGCCGCCGTCGGCTTCGTTTTTGGCTGAATTAGAAGGTCTACTTCGTGCGCAGGAATAACAGCGTGACGAGCCGGAAAAGTGTCTCCGCGTGCGGTGGAAAAGGCAAACCCTCTCCCACAGAAAAGTGAGAGAGGGTTGCCCGAAAACCCACATTAAGTGCGAGAGCGTCGGGGTTGGGGGTTGGGGGTGGCGGGGTGCGGGGCGGGGGATCAGGCGGACGTGGCGGCGGCGGAGGTTTCGGCGTCGGCCATGGCCTTCCACTCAGCCACACGGGCCTGGTGCAGCGGGGTTCTCCGGACCACGGCATACGCCACGCCCAGGACCGCGAACCAAGCCGGCGTCACCAGCAGTGCCGTCAGCGTGTCCGGCTGCGTGGTGAGCGCCCAGAGCAGGAAGACGAAGAACGCGAAGACCACCCACACCATCGGAATCCCGCCCGGCAACTTGAAGGTGGATGACTTGGCCAGTTCCGGCCGGCGCTTCCGGAAGGCCAGGTAGCTGGCCAGGATGATGGACCACACGAACATGAAGCAGACGGCGGAGACGGTGGTGACCATGTCGAACGCCACGCCAACGTCCTTGCCCGCGTAGAGCAGGGCCACGCCGGCAAGCAGCAGCACACAGGACAGGAACAGGGCATTCTGCGGAACCTTGCGGCTTGAGAGGCGGCCGAAGAGCTTGGGGGCGTCGCCGTCCTGGGCCAGTCCGAACACCATGCGCGACGTGGAGTAGATGCCGGAGTTGGCGGACGACATCGCGGATGTCAGCACCACAAGGTTGACCACCATCGCGGCCATGCCCAGGCCGGCCAGGGAGAACATGCCGATGAACGGGCTGTGGCCTGCCTGGAACTCGGTCCACGGCGTGACGGACATCAGGATGATGAGGGCGCCCACGTAGAAGAGCATCACGCGCAGGGGAATGGCGTTGATGGCGCGCGGCAGGTTGTGCTCCGGGTTCTTGGTCTCCGCGGCGGCGGTGCCTACGAGCTCAATGCCCACGAACGCGAACACGGCGATCTGGAAGCCGGCCACGAAGCCCATGAACTCCTTGGGGAAGAATCCGCCATGGCTCCACAGGTTGGTGAAGCTTGCTGTGCCGGCGTTGGAGGTAAAGCCGGTGAAGATCATCACCAGGCCCACAACGATCAGCGCCACGATGGCAACAATCTTGATGAGGGCGAACCAGAACTCAGTCTCACCGAACGCTTTGACGGTGGGCAGGTTGAGCAGCAGCAGGATCACGATGGTGGCAACGCCGGGGATCCACAGCTGGACGCCGGGCCACAGTTCGTTGGCGTAGCCGGCGATCGCAATCACGTCGGCGACGCCCGTCACCACCCAGCAGAACCAGTAGGTCCAGCCGGTGAAGAATCCGGCCCAGGGGCCCAGCAGATCGCCGGCGAAGTCGCTGAAGGACTTGTAGTTCAGGTTGGACAGCAGCAGCTGGCCCATGGCGCGCATGACGAAAAACAGCATGAAGCCGATGATCATGTACACAAAGATTACGGAGGGGCCGGCCACGGAAATGGTCTTGCCGGAGCCCATGAACAGGCCGGTGCCAATCGCGCCGCCGATGGCCAGGAGCTGGATGTGCCGGTTGCTCAGCGAGCGGGAAAGGTGGGGCTCGCTGTCCCGGCTGGAGACAGTTCTCTGCCCCGTGGTTGTCTGGTCAGACATGTGCAAAATCCTTCGAGTGGTCCGCCGGTAAGGGTGACGGCGGTTACAAAATCAGCTTTACCACCGTACACCGGCGGCTGTGGAATGCTGGTGGCGTGACCCGGAACCCTGATGCGCCCGCCCCTTTTCTGACCGCCGACGTCGACGGCGGGACCTTCCGTCTCCGCCGCGCCTCACCTGCGGATCTGCCCGCCATTGTTGCCCTGCTGGCAGATGATGCCATGGGCGCCACCCGTGAATGGGGCCAGGACATGGCACCTTACGAGCAGGCCTTTGCGGCGATCGACGCCGACCCGTCCCATCTGCTGGTCGTTGGCGAGTTGGTGCCGGCGGGGACGGCTACACCCGGCACGGGAGAAGGTGCCGTGGTGGCCACGTTCCAGCTGAGTTTCCTGCCCGGCATCTCGCGGCAGGGCGCCTGGCGCTCGCAGATTGAGGCCGTTCGCGTGGCTGGGACCCTCCGCGGCCAGGGCATCGGGAATCTGATGGTGAGGTGGGCAATTGACGAGTCCCGGCGTCGTGGTTGCACGCCGATGCAGCTGACCACGCACAAGTCACGGGCGGCCGCGCACCGGTTCTACGAGCGCCTGGGCTTTGAGGCGAGCCACGAGGGCATGAAGCTCACGCTCTGACCCGGGGCGGCGGACCGCGATGCAACTACTTCACCGCCGGCAACGGCGCCTGAAGACAGTCCGACGGCGCGTGGCTGCCTTAGGCGGCCCACGCGTACCGACGTCGCGTCAGGCGGCGGCTAGGCCTTCTTGGATCCCTTTGGCACGAACAGCGTCTCGGCCTGCTCGAGGGACATGCCGTTGGTCTCCGGCACCTTGAACATCACAAAGAAGAACGACGCCGCGGCGAACAGCGCGTACATGGCGTAGGTCAGCGGCAGCGAAGCGGCGGCCATGACGGGGAAACTCAGCGTGATGGCGAAGTTGGCCACCCATTGCGCCGCTGCTGCCAGGCCAAGGGCGCGGGCGCGGATCCGGGACGGGAATATCTCGCCGAGCAGGACCCATACAAGGGGCCCCCAGGAGGCGCCGAAGCTGATCACAAAGACGTTCGCCGCCACGAGGGCAATCGGCCCCCAGGCCCCGGGCAGCGAGATCTCCGAGCCGGAGCCCACGGCTGAGGAGAAGGCCAGTGCCATGGTGCCCAGAGAGACGGCCATGCCGATCGACCCGGCAAGGAGGATGGGACGGCGGCCAATCCGGTCCACCAGGGCGATGGCTACCAGGGTCACCAGGATGTTCGTGATGGACGTGGCCACAGAGATGGTGAGCGAGTCCTTCTCCTGGAAGCCCACGGCCTTCCACAGGGTGGTGGAGTAGTAGAAAATCACGTTGATGCCAACGAACTGCTGCAGGACGGAGAGGATGATGCCCACCCAGACCACGGCCTGCAGGCCGAACGTCTTGCCGCGGAGCGAGCCTTTCTGGCCAGCGAGCTTGTCCTCCTCGATGGCGTCCTGGATCTCGCGAATGTGCCGGTCGATGCCCTCTGACGGGGCGATGGAGTCGAAGACTTTGCGTGCTTCGTCCTCCTTGCCCTGGAACACCAGGAACCGCGGCGATTCCGGCAAGGTGTAGGCGATCACTCCGTAAACCACGGCCGGAACCGCGGCGGCGAGGAACATCCAGCGCCAGGCTTCCATGCCCAGCCAGAACGCCTGGTCCGCGCCGCCGGCACTGGTGGCAAAGAGTGCATCGGACAGCAGCGCGGCGAAGATACCCGTGGTGATGGCCAGTTGCTGCAGCGAGGCCAGCCTGCCACGGACCTGCCGCGGCGAGATCTCGGAAATGTAGGCCGGCGCGATCACCGATGCCAGGCCAATGCCCAGACCGCCCACCAGCCGCCAGAAGATCAGGTCCCAAACGCCGAACGCGAAGCCCGTCCCAATCGCGCTGATCAGAAAGAGCAAAGCACCGAGCTTCATCGCGGGGATGCGGCCGTAGCGGTCGGCGACCTTCCCGGCGAGGAATGCGCCAGCAGCGCAGCCCAGCAGGGCGATCGCCACGGCGAAGCCCGTGACGGCTTCGGAGAGGGCGAACTCATCCTTGATGGCGTCCACGGCGCCGTTCACCACGGAGGAATCGAAGCCGAACAGGAAGCCGCCCACCGCGCCTGCGAGTGCTAGCCAGATCACCCGCTGCGGTATTTTGGCGGTTGTCTGCTCCTGGACGGCGGGCATGCTGCTCCCTGGGTTTGGGGGTGGGTGGTTGCGGTGCGGACGTCGTCGGCTGCGGTACCGGCTCTGCTTGGCCGGTGTGCACGTGCCAGTGTGGCACGTCACCGCCCCGCGTTCCACTTGGCGGCTGCCCACAGGGAAAGGCACCACGACGACGGCGGAGGGGACGCCGTCGTCGTCCTCAGTTCCGGAACCGGGGAGTCAGTGGGCCGGTACGGACTCCTTGGCCGCCTTCGGGTCCGTCAGCTTCTTGTTTGGCAGCGCGAAACTGATGAGGAATGCGATGCCGGTGAGTACGGCGGCGGTGATCATGACGGCGTCGATCGCGTAGGCGAAACCCTCAGTGATGGGACGGGTGAGTACGCTGTTGGCGGAGTGGAGCCAGCTGGTGTCGTTCAGTGAATCGTTGGACGCGCCGTTCTGGAAGAACTCGTACAGCTTGGCGTTGGCGGGATCCGCGGCCACGGCCGGGTCCCTGAGGACGGCCTGGTAGTCGGCGCTGGACATGGCCGACTTCATGCTGTCCGCGATCCGGCTTGCTGCAAGGCTGAACAACATGGAGATGAACACGGCAGTGCCCACCGCTCCGCCCATGGACCGGAAGAACGCTGCGGACGAGGTGCCCACGCCCATGTCCTTCGGCGGCACGGAAACCTGCATGGCCAAAGTGAGCGGCTGCATGCAGAAGCCCAGTCCCATGCCGAAGAACACCGCGATCACGCCGGGAACCCAGAGGCCGGTGTCCACCCCGAGGGACAGGCCCATGGTCACCGCGGCGACGGTAAGGATGCCCGTGCCCATGATGGGGAAGATCCGGTACGTGCCCGACGCCGAGATGGTCCGTCCGGCGGTGATGGAACCGGTCAGGATGCCCACGGTGAAAGTGATCATCATGAGCCCTGCCTCGGTGGGCGTCAGTCCCTTGACCAGCTGGAGGTACATCGGGAGCATGGCGATCGCACCGAACATCCCGATGCCGATGATGAAGTTCAGCAGCGAGGACAGCCCGAACGTGGTGTTCCGGAAGAGCCGGAGCGGGATCAGCGCGTAGTCACCGGCGCGCTTTTCCGCCAGCAGGAACCAGACGATGCCCGCAACGCCCAGTCCGTAGCAGAGGAAGGAGTTCAGGGATGCCCAGCCCCAGCTGCGTCCCTGCTCGGCCACCAGTAGCAGCGGCACAATGGCAAGCGTGATGGCCGCTGCACCCCAGTAGTCGATCTTCTGCTTCACGTGTTTGGCCGGCAGGTGCAGGAACAGGAACACCACGGTCAGGGCAGCCAGGCCGATCGGGAGGTTGATGAAGAACACCCAGCGCCAGCCGTCAAAGCCGAGGATGTTGGCCGACCCGGCGAACGCGCCGCCCACCACAGGGCCCAGGACGGAGGAGATGCCGAACACCGACATGAAGTAGCCCTGGTATTTGGCCCGGTCCTTCAGGGACACGATGTCGCCGATGATGGTCAGCGCGAGGGCCAGCAGGCCGCCGGCGCCCAGGCCCTGCACGCCGCGGGCGATGGCCAGTTCGGTCATGGAGTGCACCGAGCCGGCGTACAGCGACCCGGCCAGGAAGATCAGGATGGCGGTGAGGTACAACGGGCGGCGGCCGAAGATGTCGCTCAGTTTGCCGTAGAGCGGTGTGCTGACGGTGGAAGTGATCAGGTAAGCCGTGGTGGCCCAGGCCTGGAGGGACAGTCCGTCGAGGTCGTTGGCGATGGTGTAGATCGAGGTGGACACGATGGTCTGGTCCAGGGATGCCAGGAACATGCCCAGCATAAGACCCACCATCACGGTGACGATCTGACGCTGGGTCAGGGTTTCGCCGGCGGCACGCACAGCGGATGTTTTGGACATGGCTTCTCCAGGGAAGAAAATGGGATCAAAGCTTATAGTTGCTTTCAGTAACTATGTTACTTCCCTGATTGTTCCCGGGAACCCCGATATTTCCTGTCCGCCCGAATCGAGCGGCGTTATCTCTGCGCTAAGCCCGTGCCAAAGCGCCGAGATCCCGCCTCTGGCGGAAGGCGCGCTCAACGCTCCACGAGGATGCCGTCCGGATCGCACCAGACGGTGACGCCGGAACGGAAAGTCACGCCGTCGATCACCACGTCCACGTCAACCTCGCCCGCGCTGGCCTTGGCGCTCTTGCGCGGATTGCTGCCCAGCGCCTTGACGCCGAGGTCCAGCCCCTCGATGGCCTCGCGGTCGCGGATGGCACCGTTGATGACGACGCCGGCCCACCCGTTGGCGACGGCGCTCTCGGCAATCATGTCCCCCATCAGGGCTGTGCCCAGGGAGCCGCCGCCGTCCACCACCAGCACCGCACCGTTGCCCGGCGTGGCCAGGGTGGACTTCACCAGGCCATTGTCCTGAAAGCAGCGGATGGTCCGGACGGGGCCGCTGAAATGTGAACGCCCGCCCAGGGACTGGAACTGGAGGGGCACGGATGCGAGAGCATCGCCACGCTCGTCGTACAGGTCGGCGGTGTTGACCGTCTGGTTGGGGCTCGGTGCGGGTGCGTTCATTGCATCTCCAAATGTCCGGTGTGTCAGGGTCGGGGCGCCCCACTGCCCGGATGCGACATATGACAAGCGGGGCGATGAAGCCCACGATAGTCTGATTTTCAGCATCACCAACCGTTCCAGGGGGAACCTGCCATGAGCCTGCCCGACACACCCGCTGCACCGGATCCCGGCCC
>JBDTQQ010000021.1:0-12819 GCA_039932075.1 Pseudarthrobacter sp.
CACGCTGGAGCATGAGGCCCATCTCCGCCTGGAACCGCAGAGTGACTGCCGCGGTACTTGCGGCCGTGCTGCTGGTCGGCGCCATCGTGGCGGCCGTGTTGCTGTCCGCTGGTCCGCAGGCGGGCGGCCCGCCGTCGGGGGTTTCCACTTCCGCCAGTGCCGCATCCCCAACGGACGGAACCTCCGCTACACCGACCACGACGGCGGTACCCGGCACCTCTGCGCCGGCGCCCCCGGAAACCGGCGCGCCGCCCGTGGTGATTCCTGAACCTCCGGTGGCCCCGCCGCCGGTGCCGACGGAGCCCCCAGTCACTCCCCAGCCGCCGCCGGCAGCGCCGTTCCCGCAGGCCCTCCTGGGCCAGGATGTTGAGGTGCTGCCGGGCGCGGGCCGGGTGGTTGCCCTAACGTTCGACGCCGGCGCCAACTCGGCCGGTTTGCCCAAGATCCTGCAGGGGCTGGCCAATGCCGGAGTCCCGGCGTCGTTCTTTCTGACCGGCAGCTGGGCGGCCGCGAACCCCGCCGGCGTGTCTGCGATTGTGGCCGCCGGCCACCGTGTGGGCAACCACTCTATGACGCATCCTGGCTTCACGGGTCTTACGGATGCCGGCATCGCCGCGGAAGTTCAAGGGGCCCGGGAGGCCATCCTCGCCGCCGGCGCCGACCCAGCGCCGTTATTTCGCTTTCCCTTCGGCGAACGGGACGCCCGCACCATCGCAGCCGTGAACAATCTCGGTTACGTGCCTGTGCGGTGGACGGTGGATACCCTCGGGTGGAAGGGAACCAGCGGCGGCATCACCGCCCAGATCGTGGCGGACCGGGTGCTGTCCGCCCTACGGCCCGGAGAGATCGTCCTGATGCACATCGGGTCTAACCCCGACGACGGCACTACCCTGGACGCCGACGCCCTCCCGCAGATCATCGACCGCGTCAGGCAGGCCGGCTACAGCTTCGTAACGCTGGACAGCTTGCTGTAGGGCCGCCGTCCTCCGTTACGCCCGTTCTTTCTTCCAGGCGCGCAGACGCCACGCCACCAACGCGGCCACGGCGACTGCCGCGATGACGACGGCGATGTCCCGGCCGGCCGCCGCGACCACGGCCTCGTAGGAGTTGCCGGCAAGGTAGCCCAGAAGGACAAAGCCGATACCCCAGGTGAGGCCGCCCGCAGCGTTGAAGAGCAAGAACCGCCCGTACGGCATCCGGGACGTGCCGGCCAAAGCGGGCATCACAGCCCGGAAGAAGGCAACGAACCGTCCCAGGAAGACCGCCCACCCGCCTCTCCGGCGCAGGAAGACCTGCGCCTTCTTTATCCGTTTCTTATGCCGGGTCATCGCGTTGGACTGCGCGAGCCGTGGGCCCAAATGCTTCCCGACCTCGTAGCCCACGGTGTCGCCCAGGACGGCGGCCACTACCGCGACAATCATCATGACCTGCAGTTGAACTTCACCACGGCTCGCCACCACCCCGCCCAGCACAGCCGCCGTTTCACCCGGAATCACAAAGCCGACGAACAGCGCGTCTTCGGCGAAAACCAGGCAAAAGACGGCGATGTAGGCCACAAGCGGGCTGACGTTCAGGATGCCGTCAATGAAGCCGCTCATGGGGAAATACTAGGCCCACGGGGCAGAACTTTCAGGCGTAGCTTTCGACAGTGGAAGCGACTATCTCTCGAACGTCGGGGCGGTCACGGAACGTCGGGAGGCTTTCCACTGCGCCATCTCCGATAAATCCCAAGACCTCGTCCGCCGTAAAAAGGCCAACGCCACGTGGAGACCATCTCTCGGGTCCGATCGAAGCGGTTCCGGACGCAATGGCAATGATGGGGACGACATTCACGCCGTGACCCAGGGCTGCGCGGTAACGATCTGCGGCGTCAGCCATCTTTGTATGCCGGTGACCGTCATCGCCCCTGGACGAGGCCGCCAACCCCTTCCTGTTCGGATGCCAGCTGTAATCCGTGGGCAGGTCCAACCATGAATCGATCAAATAGACGTTGTTTCCGTGAGTTACCGCATGCTCTACGTCAACACTCTTGGCTCCGGGCGACTTGAGCCCGTGGAATACGTAGATTCCGGGAATTCTGACGAGTTTATTTAAGAGCAGGCCCATCACCCATATGCCGCTGCGAGTGGAATCGCCGGAACCGCGACCCCATTCTGACGGTTGCATCCCGTAAACGTACCGGCCGGTGGAAACCGCAATTTCATTCTTTCTAAAGAGCGGCGCTCCATACCAAGCCAGCGCAAATGCGGCAGCGAGGGTAAGGAGCCCAATCAGGCCCTTGGTGCCGGAGCCGCCGACCAGCGAAGTTAGCGAGCCAATAGCAAACAGTCCTGACACCGCCGAGCCGAGGATGACGAATATCCTATTCCTGCCCAAGACCATGAGCGCCGCCATCAGCAGCACAAAGCAGCGCAGCGTGCTAACCAGAACGTCGTCACTACCTGGCAGGTTGGTAACAAGGATTGGTGCCAGAAAGACAAATGCCGCGAATTCTGCGACGAAGGTTATTGCTTTGCCGGACATGGGAGGCTCTTTAGCCACAGCATTCCCCACGACGGATCTGGATGATGCGTCTGCATACCCGCCGAAGTCGGTGCTGAGCCACTTCCCCTGCGTGATTTTGATGCCGCGGCTCTCAAGTTCCTTCTCCGCGTTTTCCACGATTTATTCCACCTAGGATTCGATGAGTGCCTGTCTACTTTCTATCACTCCACGAGCCATCCATGCCGTGGGACGCACCCCGCCTGCAGGCGTTTACCCCAAATTGAGGATCGGCACGATCGTGCCGGTTCACCACTGTTCGGCGGCGAACGAGCGGAGTAGCCTTGGGGAATGACCGTGGAACGGCACGATCGTACCGATATTGGGAGATGCCAATGGAACCCCTGACCGACCAATTGGCCGCCGAGGTCCGGGCCCGCCGCGGGCAGCTTGGCCTCACCCAGCGCGATCTCGCGGACATGGCCGGGGTCTCGGAACGGTTCGTCCGTTTTGTGGAGCAGGGCAAGCCGAGCGTCCAGCTCGATTCCCTGACCGCGGTCCTGGACACCTTGGGCCTCGAACTCCGGCTCACCACCAGAACGAGCCAGGCTGCCCGCGCACTCACAGACCCGGTCATTGCCCCCCACGGCGTCGGTGAAGCGTCGCCATGAAGCACCGCATCGCGGACATCTACAAGGCCGGAGTCCTGGCTGCCAAACTCGAACGGCACGACGGCGGCACCCGGTTCAGCTACCTCCCGGGGTACCTCGCGACCGGGGGACCCGCCGTCGCCAGTTCCCTGCCCCTCACCGCCGAACCGGTGATCTCAGCAGCGGGAGCGGCACCGCCGTACTTCACCGGGCTGCTGCCGGAGGGGCGCCGGCTCAACGCGCTGCGGCGCTCCATTAAGACCAGCGCCGACGACGATTTGTCCCTGCTGATTGCGGCCGGTGCGAACCCGGTGGGCGACGTGCAGATCGTGGGACACGGCGAGCCGCTGGACCCGGACGAGCACGCCGTCGAGCTGGACACCAAGCTGCCCATGGACTTCGATCAGCTGCTCGGAGACCCTGACCTGATCGATCCCGTGGCCCTCGCCGGTGTGCAGGACAAGCTCTCCGCCGGCATGATCTCGGTGCCCGTTGCCAGCGCCGGCAAACGGTTCATCCTCAAACTCAACGCCCCCGAGTTCCCGCACGTGGTGGAGAACGAGCTGGTCATGTTCCGGTACGCGGCTAAACTGCGGATCCCGTTGAGCCCGGTGCAGTTGATCCGGGACGTGGAGGGCAGGCCGGGGCTGCTCGTGGAGCGTTTCGACCGGATCCCGGTTCCCGGCGGTAAGCACGACCAGGTCCAGCGGCTTGCGGTGGAGGACGGAGCCCAGGTACTCAAGCTCTACCCGGCGGACAAGTACAACGTGGGCTTCGCGACAGTGTGCCATGCGCTCGCCGACCACTGCGCCGCACCCCTGCCCGCCCTGCGCAACCTCGCCATCCAAGGGGCGTTCGCGTGGCTGAGCGGCAACGGCGACCTCCATGCCAAGAACGTGTCCATGGTCCAGCAGCCACATGGAGAGTGGACCATCGCACCGGTGTACGACATTCCCTCCACCGTGGTCTACGGCGATAAGACTCTGGCACTAACCCTGAACGGGAAGCGGAACGGGATTTCGCGGCGGCATTTCCTGGGCTGGGCCAACGACCTGGGGCTCACCGACCGGACTGCCAGCCAGGTGATGGAGCTCGCCCTCAAGGCATCCGGTCCGCTGATCGCTGACCTGGAGTCCGGTACGGCTTTCGCCGGCCTGCCAAGTCCCGGAAGGAACGACGACGGCGGCTCACCCTTCCCGGACATGGTCACCAGGGCGTGGGTAAAGGAGCTCAAGCACCGCAGGCGCTTGCTGGAGGGCTGAGGCACTCGGGGTGAGTGCCGCCGTCGTGCCTTCCCGCTATGGCACTTCGCGGAGGAAGGGGAGGGGGAGCTAGAGGTGCTGGATGCCTGCACGCTGCATGGCGTCCTTGTAGACTTCCACGCTCTTGGCCAGGAGGTCCTCCTGCTTGGCTTCGGAAACAGCAAAGGCCCGCCCGCCGAGCGCGCTGGCCTTGTAGATCTTGATGCCGCTGTTCTTCAGGGAGGAATGGTAGGTCTTCTCGAAGAGGGTGAGGAACGTGGATGCGTCGGTGCCGTGGGCGATAACTGCCGAGACCCGGCGGTTGATCTTCAGGAACTGCCGGAAGGGCCGCAGCCCATCGGTCTTTTCCTGGACGTTCAGGGCCGAAGGCAGTTCCGGATCGCGGACCCACGGGTAGGCGTTCCACGGCATCACATAGCGGGGATCGAGTTCCGCGAGTTCGTAGATCTGGGTGGCCCGGCGGGCGGCTTCGTCATCGTTGTAGTGGGAGACAAACCCGGATTCGGTTCCCTTGCCGGGGCTGACCTGCAGGCTGACGATCCGGCATTCGTCTTCGTCGTGCACGGGATCGATGTAGGGAACAACGGACCCTGGCTTCTTTTCCATCAGTTCGTCGCAAAGCTGCGTTACCGCCGCAATGTTTGGTTCCTGTAGCAGGGCCTTTTTTTCGTCCCAGTCAATCGTCACGATCTCTCCCTCAGCAGCAAGGCGTCCAGATTCAGGCGTCTTATGCCACTCTACGCTTTTGGGCGCGCGGCTGGGCAGGGCGATAAGCATACGGCTATGCGACCACTCGGGGATCGTTGAGGAATTCGCAGATTTTTCCTGTGGGAAGTCAGGCCACAGGTGCGTGCCTAAAACGGGCTCGCTTAAGCGACCTCCGTCGTCTTCGACCACGGCTGGGCGGCTCCGCAGCAGCGGTCAGAAGTGCGTCGGCCCGGGGCCAACGGGTTAGGGGAGTCCCGGGCAGCGGGGGTGCCGTTGAGCGGTAAATATGGCCTGTTGGTGTGGTCACTTCGACGGTATGGCGCGGACCGGGGACCGGCCGGGCGGCCCAGCCCGGTGACTCTTTGGTGTGGTTGCAGGCTTCGCAAAGCCCCTGGCCGTTGAGCGTGTTTGTCGGTCCGTCGCTGTGCCAGGGGATGATGTGGTCGTGATGCCGGATCGGCGCATCGCAGTACGGGGTGCGGCAGGTGTCGTCGCGGGCCTGCAGGAATCGGCGGAGCCGTTCCGGGAAAAGCCGCGCCTTCGAATCCATGGACACCAGCTCGCCGCTGCCGGGGACGGTGTAGAGCCGGCGGAGCCAGACGTTGAACGCGGGGTCATCCATCAGAAGCGCCTGCCTTGCCCAGTGGCCGGGAACGACGCCGTAACCCTGAAGCCGGGCCGGTTCACTCTCGCCCTGGAACAGCGTCCGGTCGGTCATGATGAGCTGGACTTCGACGCCCGTGATCCCGCCCTGGGTGCCGGTGATGCGTTCAACCAAATCGTCAGCCATGATCTGGCCCTTGGACCGTTCGTCACCTGATGAGCGCAGGGCAGCGGCGTTACGGGTGAGCGCTGCATGGACAGCCACGCCTTGGGCCACGGGCAGCAGCGCGGTCAGGTATGTCATGGTGTCCGGCGCCGGACGCAGGCTGACGCTCCGTTCGGTGACAGCATGGCTGGCCCTCTTCGCAACAGACCGAGGGTCCCGCCTGTAGGCTGCAGCACGGACAGCGCCAACGATTGCCCGGTCACCGGCTCCGGCCAGTGAACCGGAGTCCGCGGCGATCTCCTCATCCACGGCGCAACGGTCTTCCGCGGTCAGGCACGCGGTCTCCCGCACCATCAGGGTGGCACGCCACTCGTTCAACTGTCCCGTCTGCAGGGCAGCCAGCGTGTGGGGCATCTCGGTGGCAAGTGCCTTTGCCAGGCCCAAAAACCTGCCACCGCGGGCGGGAGATTCCCGCCGTGCCAGTGCGATCTGCGCAGCGACGCCGGCTCCCTGTTGCTCCGCTGGAACCCCTGCCGTTGCCTGCGCACGTCTCTCGACGGCGTCGAACGCCACCGATAACCGCGCCTGCGCGGCAGCGGCGGCCGACTTCACATCCTCAAGTTCCCGCAGTTGGTTGATAAGGGCCGGGCCGTCACTGGCGGCACGGACGGAATGCAGAATACTCAGGGCATCCGCAAGGCCGGTTGCGCGGTTTCCCGCCGCCTGCTCCGTCACCAAACCCTGAATGGCCTCCATAGAGAGAGTCTTCCAGAGGGGTCCGACAACGTTGGGCAGCGTCGCACGCTATGTGGATAAGCAGCCTCCACGCGGCGCTCGGTCCGGGTATCGTCATCAGGATGGACAGGAAAACGCTCAAGTCTGACGGCTTCGCCGGCTTTAGGTCGTTCGACAGCCTCGAGATCATGAGGGTTCCGCAGGGCACCGGCGTGTTCGCCGTCCTGCGGCCCAACGAGTACGAGCCACACTTCCTGAAAAGAAGCACCGCAGGCGTCTTCAAGAAGAAGGTCCCCACCCTGCCGGCCGATGCGCTGTTCGCTGAGTGGGTGGATGGCGCGGACATTCTCTTCATCGGGAAGGCAGGGCCCGGGAGCAAGGGCAACAGGGGCCTCCGCAGCCAGATCAAGGAGTTCCTGGACTTCGGGAGGGGATTGCCGCCGGGCCACTGGGACGGCCGGCTGATCTGGCAGTTGACCCACACCGACGAACTGATTATCGCGTGGAAAGAGCTGCCCGCCGAGGAAGTGAATCAGGCGGAGGCCGCCTATCACGCTGCCTTCGTGGCGGACCACGGCCGGCTGCCATTCGCGAACCTCGTGCAGGCCAGGCTCAAAAACTGAACTAGGAGCCCTTAAGCCGTTCCATTTCCCGCCGGTCCTTCTTGGTGGGCCGTCCGGCGCCGCGGTCCCGCTGCGGGAGACCCAGCGCCGGTGCCACGGGTCTTGGCGGGGTGTGGTCCGTGAAGCAGTGCGACGCGGCCTCGGCCCCCACACGTTTGGCAATCAAACGGCGGACTTCAAGCGTGCGTTCATAGCCTGACATGCGTATCGTCACGGTCTCGCCCGTGACGAGCGTGGCCGAAGCTTTCGCGGGGTTGCCGTTGAGCCGCACGTGTCCGGCCCGGCACGCGGTAGTGGCGGCTGAGCGGGTTTTGTAGGCGCGGACAGCCCACAGCCACGCATCAAGGCGGACGCTGGCGGGGGAGGAAGGAAGGCTGGTCATGGCTGGCACCGAGTATACGGCGTGGCAAGTCCGGACTGGCAGTTCAGGGGGCGGCCAGCGGAAGCGTGATCCGCATGGTGGTTCCATCCGGGCCTGTACTGGCGATGTCCACAGTCCCGCCAGCGGCGGTGGCCACATCGCGGACCAGGGCCAACCCGATGCCGAAGCTGCGCTGCGCCCTGGTTCCGTCCGGACGCGGTGTCCTGACGAACCGCTCAAAGATCCTGTCACGCTCGACGCCGGAAATCCCGCTTCCCGTATCCGTCACCGTGATCACCGCGGTGCGTTGGCTCGCTGCCGCGGCGAGGGTAATGGTCCCGCCTGCCGGAGTGTGCGCCAGGGCGTTGTCAGCCAGCGCCAGGATGGCGCGGCGCAAACTGCTTTCATCGATCCGGGCCAGCGGACGCCCAGCGGGGGTGACGGCGACGGTGACCTCCTGATCGTGGGCGATGGCTTGGACGCTCTCCGCAACGGACCCGACCACTGCCGCCACGTCAATCGGTTCCGCCGGGGTTTCTGCAGGGTCCCCCGTTGCGGCCATAAGCAGTTCGTTGACGATTGCCGTCAGGGCTGAGGTGTCCTGCCGTATCCGGACCAGCGCCTGCCCCGGCTTCGATTCGGGTGGGGTGTCACGCTGGGCCAGCTGGATCCGCGCATCCAGGATTGCCAGCGGCGTCCGCAGTTCGTGGCTGGCGTCCTGGACAAACCGACGCTGCAGGGCCATCGCGGCGCCCAGCGGCTCGATGGCGCTGCGGGCACTGAACCAGCCGATCACCCCGGCGAGGACGATACCTGCTGCACCGGCGATGATCAGGGCCTTGAGCAGGTCCTTGTAGTCCAGGTACGCAAAGTCGGCGGCCGGGCTGGACGGTCCGGGCAGTTCCGGGTGGGACAACTGGTTGGTCAGGTATATCGCGGCCCCCGCGAGCAGGCAGAGAACCATCACGGCGCAGGCAGCGCTGATCCGTACGGCGATCCTGAGTGAGGCCTTGCGCAGGGTGGCCCGGTCCGGGTCTGCGGCGGCCCGGCTTCTTTCATTCATGGCCGTCCCCGATCTGGTAGCCGACGCCGTGGACCGTGCGGATCACGTTCCGGGAAATCTTGCGGCGCAGGTGATGGACATAGGTGTCGATCACGCTTGGCTGGTCAGTGGGCGGGAACACGGAGCGGATGAGTTCATCCCTGCTGAAGACGCGCTCCGGTTCCGTGGCCAAGGCGGCAAGCAGCTCGCACTCCTTCGCGGTCAGCGTCACCAGGGGACCATAAACGGACCGCACGGAACGGCCGACGGCGTTCAGTTCCCAGTCGCCGATACTCACCATCGGCTGGGTGTAGCTGCGGGTCAGCGCGCGCAGGCGCGCAGCCAACTCCCCGGCGTCGAACGGTTTGGTCAGGTAGTCATTGGCGCCGGAGTCGAGGCCGCGGACCTTCTCATCCGTTGCCCCTAGCGCCGTGAGGATCAGCACCGGCGTCGAAATCCCTTTCGCCCGAAGGGAACTGATGAGGGCAATGCCGTCCATGCCGGGCAGCCCGCGGTCGATCACCATGACGTCCCAGGGTTCCCCAAGCGCGGCGGTCAGGCCACTCTTTCCGTCCGCTACCAGCCTGATCCGGTAGTCGCCTTCCAGCAGCTCTGCAATAAGCGGGCCCAGGATCGGATCGTCCTCTACCAGAAGCAGGGACGGCCGGGTGTCTGTTGTCATGGGGCTATTCTTCCGCGGCCAGCTCTTCCACGCGCCGGTCCTCGGATTCTGAGGCCAGTTCTTTGGCACTGCCCTTGTTCTTGCGGCGCTTGAGGTACTCAATGCCCCAGGGGATGACAGAGACCAGGACCATGGCCACGGCGATCAGGTCGATGTTGTTGGCGATGATGGCGAAGTGTCCCAGCCAGGACCCCAACAAGATCACGGATGCCGACCAGGCCACAGCGCCCACGATGTTCCAGAGGGTGAACTTCCGGTAGGTGTAGTGGGCGATCCCGGCGGCCAGCGGGGCGTACGTGCGCACAATGGGCACAAAGCGGGCCAGTACCACCGCGCCGCCGCCATGCCGGCGGAAGAACTCCTCGGTCTGGGTCAGGTGCGAGGTCTTCAGGATCCGGGCATCGTCCTTGAACCACCGCCTGCCGAACTTGCGGCCGAGAAAGAAGCCCACCTGGTCGCCGGCCACCGCCGCCGCTGACACGACGCCGATCAGGAGCGGGAGGGTGAGGTTCAGCTGCTGGTGAAGCAGGCCCGCGGTGAAGAGGAGCGAGTCCCCTGGCAGGAAAGGGAACAGTACGCCGGATTCGATGAAGACCATCCCCGCGATGACTGCCAGGGCGGCCGGTCCAAGCCCTTCAAGGAGCCCCGCAGGATCCAGTGGCGAGGAAGCAGCTGCGGAGGCGGCTACCGTGGCCAGTGCATGAAACGTCTGCATGATGCCTTTCTGAGGGCAAGGGGTGCGAACCTGTTCCACAGACCCGCGAGAAGAACCACTGCCGCGGTGCCGGCCAGCAGTGAACCCACGACGTCGGAAGGGTAGTGGACGCCGATGTACAGCCGGGACCATGCCACCAGGGCAACCAGCACCACGCCGGAAACCGCGGTGAGTTTCGTCCAACGGGTGCCCCGGGCCAGGAAATAAACCGCGAAGGCAAGGGTCACCGCGAAGGTGACATGGCCGCTGGGAAAACTGTCCGTACCGGATTCCGGGGCCAGTGGATCGAAGAGCAGTGCAGCGTCAGGGCGTTGCCTTGTGACCAGAACCTTGAAGATTTCACTCGCCACCCATCCGGACGCCGCCACAAGGCCGAACGCCAGCGCGTTGACCGGCGCACGTCTTGCAAGGAGCAAAAACAGGGTAACCGCCGCGATTGCCAGCAATCCCGCCACAGGGCCGAACAGCAGGTTCAGGACCATGGCCACGCCGGTGAGCAGCGCCACGTGATGCAGGCTGAGGTTCTGGTCCAAGCCCAGTTCGGTCGTGCTGATGCCGGGAACGTGCGCAACGGTGAAGCCGAGGATGACGACGGCGGCAGTCAGGATTATCCCCAGCGGGAGCCAATGCGGTGCCTGGGGCAACGCAAGGAGACGGGTGCTGGCGGCCGGCTGGTTTACGCCAGGCCCGGCGGTGGCTGTCAGGGTGCGGTGGTTCACTGCGTCAGGCATTAAGGCTCCGGCTCGGCACAGGGAGGCCGGTCGACCGCCCCAATTAACTCTGCCCGGGGGACTTTAAGAAATCCTTAAGAATGAACGTACTGAGTCGAGCGGCCCTACGCGACGAGCTTCGCGGCCGCGCAGTTTTTGTCCAGATAAATGGGCTTTTTGTGCGGTTTCCGGCCATTATCTGGACAAAAACTCCGGCGGGGCTACGGTTGCGGTTTGCCGCTACTGTGCCGGCGGCTGGTAATTCGGCGGGTAGTTCGTAGGCGGCTGCTGGCCGTAGGCCTGGTTCCAGTCGTTGGGAGGTGTTGGACCACCGGCACGGCCGGCATGGGCCAACCCCGGAGGGGTGCCTCCTTGGATCCGGAGGAGCTCTGCAGTGTTCTCCGCGGTGCGGATGCCTGCCACCAAGGATTCGAGGCCGATCCGGGCAAGGGCCAGATAGATCAGTGCAACCAACGGCCCGATCACCAGCATGACCAGAATGCCGAGAACAACGTTCCGGCTTGCGAACGCGGCAATGACGATGCCGATGTAACCAATGCCCAGTGCCACCATGATCAGAATGTAGACAATCTTGGCGATCGATGGAGATACGAATCTCGTGAATGACAAGTCGAACAGGTTTTTCATGGGTCCCCCAATTTTAGTTTCCGCTGGTCAGGCGGCTGTTGCTGACGGTGCCAGCCTAACCGCTGGACACCCGCCCCCGCGTATGACACCCGGCTACAGCTGTGGCTGCTTGAGGAAGTCCGCCAGGCTGAGCGGGTCCCGGCCGGTCAGCGTATGCACGTCCGGTGACAGGCCGGCGAGTTCGCCGGCTGCTATCGCGGTGTACGTGCTCACCCAGGCGTCCACCTGCCATGGCGGTGCCCCATAGGGCGCCCGGGAGGCGTAGGCTTCGTCAACTGTTTCCGGGTGATAGGTAATGCTCCGCCCGGTTTCGGCGGTGAGCACCTCCGCCGCCCGGGCCAGGGTAATCTCTTCCGGCCCGGTGAGGTTATAGGTAGTACCCACGTGGAGCGCAGGGTCCCTCAGCACCGCCACAGCGCAACGTGCGATGTCCTCACGGGCCACCGCGGAGACCACGCCGTTCCCGGCCGGTCCGCGGATCACCCCGTCCTCGCCTGTCAGGAGCGGCAGGAAGTCCAGGTAAAAGTTGTCGCGCAGGAACGTGAAGTCCATCCCGGAGGCCCTGATCCTCGCCTCGGTGGCGTAGTGGTCGCGGCCCAAAGTGAACACCGCATCCGGCGCCGCACCGTAGAACGATGTGTAGACAACGTGCTGAACCCCGGCTGCAGCAGCGGCATCGATGAAGCTATAGTGCTGCTGCAGCCTGTCCTCGGCCTCGGCCGCGGACACCATGAAAAGGATTTTGACCCCCTCCAGCGCCTTGGCGGACAAAGTCGCATCCGCGTAGCTGAACACCAGCGGGACCGCGCCCTCGAGTTCCGGTGCGCGGCCGGCGTCGCGCACCAGCAGGCGCTGCGCCTGCCCCACTTCCGCGAGTTGCCGGGCCACCATCCCGCCCAAACCTCCGGTGGATCCGGTGACGGCGAGATCGGGCAGGGCCGGAAGGGAAGTCAAGAGGGCTCCTTACGCTTCGCGGGTAGCGGGCGACTTGGTCTTCGCCGGATCGCGCTCAGCAAGCGAGCCGATCGCGTCGTCGATCTTCTTCAGCACCTCGGGCTCAAGGGTCACGCCTGCTGCGGCCACGCTGTCGGCAATCTGTTCCGGGCGGGACGCACCCACAATCGCCGAGGCGACGTTCGGGTTCTGCAGGACCCAGGCCACCGCCAGCTGCGGCATCGAAAGACCGGCCTCCTCCGCGATGGGCTTGAGGGCCTGGACGCCGGAGAGGACGTCGTCGCGCATCCAGCGCTCGATCATCCTGGCGCCGCCCTTGTCGTCCGTGGCGCGGCTGCCTGCGGGCGCAGGCTGGCCGGGAAGGTACTTGCCGCTCAGCACACCCTGTGCCATGGGAGACCAGACGATCTGCGAGATGCCCAGTTCTTCAGACGCCGGCACAACCTCAGCTTCGATGACCCGCCACAGCATGGAGTACT
>JBDTQQ010000022.1:0-12790 GCA_039932075.1 Pseudarthrobacter sp.
GCCCCGGGGCGTGGGACGTGGGCTGGCGGGGCTGGTGGGGCGAGGAACCGCCGTATCACGCGCCCGTATTCGTCCTCACCCATCATCAGCGCGAGCCCCTGGAGATGCAGGGCGGCACCACGTTCAACTTCGTGACTGAGGGGATCGAAGCGGCGCTGGACCAGGCGCGGAACGCGGCCGGCGGCAAGGACATTGCGGTTGCCGGCGGAGCGCAGACCGTGCAGCAGTTCCTGTCGGCGGGGCTGATCGATGAGCTGCGCCTCCACATCGCACCCGTCGTCCTGGGCGCGGGCGAACGGCTGTTCGACGGCGTCGCGAACCTCACGCTTGAACCGACGGAAGTGCGCGGCAGCAGCCTCGTGACGCACGTGCGGTACCGGGTGTTCCACTGAGAAGGCTGGGAGGAGGGCCGCCGACGACGGCGACACTGCCGCCGTCGTACACTGCCCGGCGCCACCCCTCGACTACGATCTTGTGATGCCTCTCCTTATCGCTCCGGACGTCAGTTACCACTCCTCCTGGCTGGAGGGAGCCGCAGAATTTGACGGTGGCCGCCGGGACGGCGGGGGTGCCGAGGACTGGCCGCTGGAAGACCTCGCAGATGCCCGGTCGTTCCGCAGCTTTGTGGACACCCTTGTCAAGGCTGCCTTGCCGGAGACCCCCCGCAAGCCGGGTCACGTTCCGTGCACCTACCTGTGGATCGTGGAGGGTGGGACGTTCCTGGGTTCGCTGGCCATCAGGCACGAGCTGAATGATTTCCTCCTCAACGAAGGGGGCCACATCGGCTACAGCATCAGGCCCTCCGCCAGGCGCCGTGGCCACGCAGCTGCGGCTTTGGCCGCGGCCTTGCCGATAGCCCGGGAACTCGGCATCACCAGGGCACTCCTCACCTGCGATGAAACGAACGCAGGTTCCAGGGCGACGATCGAGAGGAACGGCGGCGTATACGAGGACACCCGCAACGGTAAACGCCGGTACTGGATGGAATGCGGTGCCCCATGACCCAGTCAACGCGAGCCGCCCGGCACAGAACGGACAACTGATGGCCCGCATTTTTATCACCGGCTCCACCGACGGTCTGGGACTGGCTACGGCACAGTCCCTCCTCAGCGACGGCCACAAGGTCATCGTGCACGCGCGCAGCGCACGGCGGTTGAGCGCGGTACGGGCCCTGGTTGACCGCGGCGCGGTGGGCGTCGTCGGCGACCTGTCGGACCCTGCGCAAACCCGCGACGTTGCGGACCAGGTGAACCGGAGCGGCCCCGTGGACGCTGTCATCCACAACGCGGGCGTGCTGGGCGGGCCCCACATTTTTCAGGTCAACGTTGTGGCGCCGTACCTCCTGACCGTCCTTATTCACCGCCCGCACCGCCTGATCTACCTCAGCAGCGGCATGCACCGCGGGGGCCGCTTCGGCGTTGCGGGCTTAGGCGGGCTTGGTGGCGGAGACGGGTCCGGCGTTGCGCCTCGGGTGTCCTACTCGGACAGCAAGCTGTATGTCACCGCCCTCGCAGCTGCAGTCGCCCGGTTATGGCCTGATGTCCTGAGCAACGCCGTGGATCCTGGCTGGGTGCCCACCAAGATGGGCGGCCCCGGCGCTCCGGACGATCTTCGGCTCGGGCACCTCACACAGGAATGGCTCGCCACCAGCGATGACCCCGAGGCCCTCACCAGCGGCGGCTACTGGCACCATCAGCACCGGGAGAAAGCGCAGGCAGCTGCCCGCGACCAGCACCTGCAGGACGAGCTTTTGGACTATCTGGCACGACTCACAGGGGAACGACTCACGTGAGTGCTGCGCAGTGGTGGGAAATTGCCCTCGGAGCCCTTGCCGGACTGGTGGCCGTCTACGCCATCTTGCTGCTGGCCCTGTGGGCTTACGCCCGGCGTCACCTGGAAACAGTGGGGATGAGGGACGCCTTGCGGCTGCTGCCGGACGTGCTGCGAGTGCTCAGACGACTGGCCGCCGATAAATCCGTATCGCGCGGGGTGCGAATCAAATTGTTCCTTCTGCTGGGATATTTGGCCTTTCCGATCGACCTGGTTCCGGACTTCCTGCCGCTGATCGGCTACGCCGATGACGTGATCATCATGGCCCTGGTTCTTCGCTCCGTGATTCGCTCCGCGGGTCCGGACTCCTTACGGCGGCATTGGCCAGGCACGCCGGCCGGGCTTGCCGTCGTCGAACGCCTCGCGGGCCTTCCGGCACCTCGCACCGGAAACACGGACGCTGCCTGAAGCATTTCGTTTGCGCGGCGCTGCCTGATCCCTGTTATCCCCGAAGGGGGCCCGGACCGGCAGATTGGCGCGGGCCGTTCAGCCCTCTACGGCAGCGGAAACAATCCGCTGCATCTTGTCCCGCAGGAACTCCTGGCCCTCAGCGCTCGGGTGTTCACCATCCGGCCCCAACAGGGCGTCGGCGCGGTCACTGAACCACTGCTCGGCTATGGGGTCAATGAATGTCACGCCCAAGTTCTGCGCCGCGGAGGCCTCAATGTCGCGTACTTCGGCTAACAGCGGATCCGTTTCCTCGCTGCCGGACAGTGGGCCGACTGCCACCAGAACCGCGTTTGGGGCAAGGGACGATGCGGCGGCGAACGTTAAGACCGCAGCGGCCATGAGTTCCTCCGGTTCCGCCCCCGCATCGTTATCGGACCCGAAAAATAAGACCACGTCCGCGTCAGGACTGACGGCTGTCTGGACTTCCATGCTGAAGGTGTCCCCGTCGTCACCGGCAACCAGGTAACCGCTGCCGTTCTCTGCAGCATTGTTGACCTGCACCGGCCGCGTGTCGGACAGGTGCACCGACTGAAGGAGTTCCGGCCACGCCTGCTCCGGAGACGTTCCCAGCCCCGTGCTCAGCGAGTCCCCAATCACGACAACCTTCACCGTGGTGTCGCTGGACTGCGAAGCCGGTCCGTTCTTGGCGAATGTTGCTGGTGGAGAGGCCGCCGAAATCGGTTGCGCAGGCCGCGCCTGCCCCTCAGCGCTGGCCGGAGTGCATGCGCTGGTCACAAGGAGGAGCATCGCAGCACCGGATGCCTTTATCACGGCGAGGACGCGCGGCGACGACCCCTTCATTCACTCCTCCAAGATCCCGGCAGCCGGGAAAACTAACGCAATCCGTGAAATAACAATGCTAACCCGCCCGCGTGAAGCAAGCGCCATCAGGTCCAGGATCCGCCCTCAACCTTCTAGCTCAGGGCTGGTAAGGATGACGAGTTGTTGGGCCGCACGGTGATGGCGACATAGCGGTCCACCGCTCCTCCGAGGCCCGTGCCGTCAGTGCCGTCAGTGCCACAGGCTAATGAGGCAGTGGCAGGAACTGATGGATATCAGTCTCCAAGGGTGCGGAGCTTGGCGGCATTGAATTCTTCGTCAGAGAGTGCGCCCTTCGCATGGAGCTCTGAAAGGAGAGCCAGTTCTGACGCCACGGACCGCCTACCCCGAATCTTGCCAAGCACTATCCGGTGCCCGCCCGCGCCGCCCTCGGCGGACGCTGACTCCGGCAGCCGCCGTCGTGATGAGCGCTTGACGCCAAACGCGATGAGCAGGGTTATCGCGAGGACGCCCAATGCGATTCCCAAGGGGGCCCGGAACGGCTCCGTTACAGTTGCCACGACTGCAATCACTACGCCAACTGCAACTGCACACGAGCCCACTGTCCGAAGCCAGCTCCGGCGAATATTGAATGCAAATGTGTATCCGCCGGGCTCGGTCGAAACCGCATGTTGGTTCATCTGCCGAGGATAGCCTTGCGAACACTCCTTGAACATCCCTGAGTCGTGGCCACTGCTCTGCTGATCCGGCTAGAACCCTGATCCGCGTCCAGCTGTACGGGCGTCCCCGCAGAAGCATAAAAATGGCAACGGCTGCTTTTCCTTCGTCTGAGGCGCTTGTTAGTGGATCAGGCCGGCGACGAGGTTGATGGTGGTGGCCAGCACGATGGTCCCCAGCAGATAGGACAGCAGCGCCTGGCGCAGCACGGTGGTGCGTATCGCCTCGGTCTTCAGGTCCGTGTCGGAGACCTGGAAGGTCATGCCGATTGTGAAAGCCAAGTAAGCGAAGTCCAGGTAGCGCGGACGTTTGTCCTCGTTGAAGTCCACACCGGCCATGTCCTGGTAGTAAATGGAGGCATAGCGCAGGGTGAAGAGCGTATGGACCAGGAACCATGACAGCGCCACGCTCCCTAGGGCCAGCGAGACGATGGCCGCCTTCGTGGCCCCTTCCGCGTTGGAGGCCTCCAGTAGAATCAGCGCAACTCCGGCGAAACTGGCGATGGTGGCGACTAAGACCAATGCATCGGAGATGCCCCGTCCCGGATCTTCGCGCCGCGCATGGGCCGCCGTGGCTTCCGCCTGCAGCGGCCCGACGACGGACCAAACCCAGATGAGATAGGTCAGTGACGCCGCCGCCCAGCCCATCGCGGGCGCGTATGCCCAGGACTTCAGCGTCCCCACGGCCACAGCCGTGGCCACGCCCACAACGACCATCACCAAGAACCGCAGGGGCGAACGATGGACCAGCGAGTTGAATCCTTGATTCGGGCTGGCCGCGGCAGGTTCATTCATGGGTCGATCATCCCATCCAAGCAGCCGCCATTACGGGACGCGCCGGGTACTCTGTCTCGTAATGGCAGATCCGGGGCAGTCAGCCGCCCAAACGGAAGATGACCACAAGGCCGATCAGCGCAACCACGCCGGCCAGCAGCATCGCTGCCCTGGGATTGCCCCAGTTAAGCGTCCATCCCAGTCCAAACCGGCGCGGTACAAGCAGTGCATGGTCTTCACGGTTGATGTAAAACAGGCCACCGCGCCAGTATTTGTCGTCGTCCCGGTGCCAGGCCGGTGTCCTCACGGCTGTCGCCCCATTCCCGGTTGTTCCTGGCCAGGACCACTACGGTGACCACGACGGCGGCCAGGACCGGGAGCGCGATTATCAGCGGCGCCCAGGGCGTGACGGTTCCTGTCCACATCAACAGCGATGATCCCAGCATGCCTAAATCGATCATGGCCACAAGCCCGAGCAGCGCCTTGGCGCCCACGGAGATGTAGTGCCGGGACCAGCGCGCGGAGCCCACCGGGTGCGCGGGATCCAGGTCCGGCCTGCTGCGGATGATGGCCGCCGCCATGCCCGCGAGCAGCGCCGTCAAACCGATTTGCACGAACACGAGCGAGAAGGCCGCGCCGATGGAGTTGGCGACAACCCTGTCCGGCAGACCGTTGGCGTCATAGTGCATCGTGAGAGTGTGCGGCATCGATGGGTAGAGGAGCACCCCAATCACGGCCGTTGCTGCGGTGATTGTCACCGCCGGCGCCAGCCAGAGCCAAGGAAACCGCGGCGGATCGGTCCGAAGTCCGGTGTCCACCGAGATGCCTTGGTGCAGACCCTCGAACCAGGCCCCGCCGGCCTTTGCGGCCCGGATCTCCTGATGGGCCAGGAAAAAGCACCCGTACCAGAGACCAACCAGCACCAATACTGACAAAGGCAGCAGCAAAGGTTCCCCCGTCACCGCGAAGATGCCAACGCCGGCGCCGGCCACAACGAGCCCGCTGGTGAGCACCCTCCACCGGTAAATGCGGCCCTGCGCGAGAACCACCGGGTCCGCCGCACGCCGGGCCGGCACCCGGACCCCAAAGGGCACGGTGGGACTGGTGACCGAGGGCAGAACCAGTGCGAGCAAGAGCACCAGTCCGAGCAAGACAAGAATCTGGATGATGGCAACGATCACGGTGTGTCCTCCCGCTGCGTGGTACCAAATGAATCGATGACAGACCGGCAGGCTTGGAGAACGTCTTCAGCCGGCATTCCCCTGGCGATGGCCTCGGCGAGGAGAGTCCGGGCCTTTGCGGTCCACTCGGAGGGGAACGGCGGAGCCGCGACCGTCGTGGTCACTACCGCACCGGTCTTGCGGTTGAGGCGGATCAGCCCCTGCTGACGCAGGAGGTCATAGGCTTTGTTTACGGTATGGAAGTTGATCCCGAAGTCGGCTGCGAGCGTCCTGGTGGCAGGCAAGGAACTGCCCTCAGTCAGCACACCCTCGGCGATCGCTTCCACGATCTGGTCCCGAAGCTGCTGGTAAATCGGCGCCTCACCGGACAGGTCTACGTTGAGGATCATGACCTCTGCCTCCACCTCTGCTATAGCAGTTATAGAACAAATAGTGGATGGGGGCAATGCCCACCGAACAGCAACTTCACCCCGGCATCGTGCCTACAGCCTGGCCGGAAGACGACGAGGCCGGCCCCTTGGTTTCGCCGCTCATCTGGCCCGGAAGCGAGTACTGGGTATACGAGGCAAGGCCCGGTCCTGTTAAGTCGAGTATCCGGTACTCGTTCGTTGGCTCCTGGCCCTTTCGTAGACTCCGATCACCGGACGCGGTGCTCCGCCCCGGTCCGAGCAATATCAGGAGGGGAATTGAGCTCATATGAAAACAAGATCTCTCAGAGTGGCTGCGGCGGCGGCCTGCAGGTGACGCATGACGGAACGGACTGGCACAGCATCGGCTAGTTACCTGGCAAGCGCCGCGGAATCGGGCGGCGGGCAGTTCCGTGGAGGAACCTTCACTGCTTAACTGCCCGCCCGCTCCCAGTTCGAGATTGCGGGCTGCCACCGGTGAGGTCCCACGGTGTGCCTTGATCAAGTCTTGCGGGTATTTGCCGATGTTTTCGTCCGTAGCGTCATCGTCCCGTTTTGGGGGCGATGACATGGTTATGGACCCGCCGTCCAGGAGCATTTTCACGATTTTCACATTGGAGGACTTCATGTCGTTCTTTACCGCAGTGGTAGCCAGTAAGATTGCGGCCGGGGTTCTGGCCGGAGGAACCGTCGCCGCCGGAGGCGCGGCCGCGGCAGCCTACACCGGGACCCTCCCCGGGCCGCTGCAGCAGAGCAGCCATGAGCTGATTGGGGCCCCGGCACCTGCCGCCGTTTCCACGGCGGCAGAGCAGAAGCCCGATGCAGCCACCCACGGGAAAGCGTCAAAGGTCGCTGATGCGCCGGCGCCCCAGCGCGAGGCGAAACCGGCCGGCCCGGACGCGACCGGGCCTGCAGCTTTCGGACTCTGCACAGCGTTCACCAATGGTGGCTTGGACCCGGCCTCGACCGCATACAAGTCCCTAGTGGCAGCGGCGAACGGCAGTATAGGTATTGAAGCGTTCTGCAGTTCCGTTCCAGCGCCTGGCCAATCAGCCGGGCACCGGCAGGACGGTCCGGGCAACAACCCGGGAACGTCGGCGAAACCGGGGAAGGGAACGCCACCGGCGCAGGCCGAGAAGGGCCTGTCACATAAGCCTGCCACGGCAGCGAAACCCTAAACCCGGGTTCGGTGGGTGTCCGGGGGCGCGGATGAACCTGATCACTGATGATCTGCTGGCATGGGGCCAGCAAATCCCTGTCAGTGACGGTCGGTCTTGACCACCGTGAACAGCACCGCCGAGTCCTCGTCGGCTTCAAGGCTGTGCAGCCCGTCCGGCACGATCAACAGATCCCCGGCCTTACCCTGCCAGGACTCACCTCCGGCCCGCAGCCTGACCGATCCTTTGATGACGTAGACCGTGGCCTCGCCGGGGTTCTGGTGTTCGCTAAGCTGCGTGCCGGCGCGAAACGCCATGACCGTTTGCCGGAGCCGCTTTTCGTGCCCGCCAAAGGCTGTGTCGGCGGCGCGTCCGCTCGAGGCCGCCACGGCGGCAGTAATCTGCTGGCGGGCCAGGGCATCAATCGATATCTTCTGCATGAGGACACCGTACCCACAATGTCCTCGCCAAGTCGCGGGAGTCCATAAATCCGGCCATTGACGCGCCCAGCCCCTTCACACCACCAGCTCCCCGCGGCTGCCGACGCCCACCTTCCCGAAGGCCGACTTCAGGTGGTCGTGCACCGCGACGGTGACCACCACCTGTTCGGGGTCGTCGCCGGTGATGAGGCTGCATCGTGGTGTTCCCGCTGGAGAGCTTCCTGATGCACCGGGCGGGGGCACAGAAGTTCCTGAGCACCCCGCAAAACGTTCCGGCCATGATGCTGTGGGCCATTACCCCAAGAAGGGCGATAGTGTTCCGGGCACCGTCGCTGCTACCGTCCCGGCCCTGATAGCACTGCTCACGTTGCCGTTCTGACGCTTGCTTGCCGGCCGGCGTCAAAGAGCCGTGGGCACCTTGGACCAGAGGAAGGCACCCACGGCTCTCGTCATGACCGGACGCCGCGGCACTTCGCCTTAGCTGAGGTATCCGTTCGGGTTGAGGACGTACTTCGTGGCTGCACCGGCGTCGAATTCGGCGTAGCCCTGAGGCGCCTCTTCAAGGCTGATCGCCTTCGCGTTGACGTTCTTGGCGATGTTCACCCTGTCGTTCAGGATGGCCATCATCAACTGGCGGTTGTACTTCATCACCGGGCACTGGCCGGTAGTGAAGCTGAGCGACTTAGCCCATCCGGTGCCTAGGCTCAGGCTGAGGGAACCGGTCTTGGCAGCCTCGTCGACTCCGCCCGGATCGCCGGTGACGTAGAGGCCCGGGATGCCGAGCGCCCCGCCTGCCGCGGTGATCTCCATCAGCGAATTCAGCACCGTGGCGGGCGCTTCCTCAGCATCCTTTCCATGCCCGTGACCGCGCGCCTCGAAACCCACGGCGTCGACGCCGCAGTCCACCTCCGGCACACCCAGGATCTGTTCGATCTGCTCCGCCGGGCCGCCCTTGGTGAGGTCCACCGTTTCGCAGCCAAAGCTGCGCGCCCTCGCCAGCCGGTCCTCGTTGAGGTCGCCAACAATCACGACGGCGGCACCGAGCAAATGCGCGCTCGTCGCCGCTGCGAGGCCAACAGGACCCGCGCCGGCCACATACACCGTGGAACCGACGCCCACACCTGCGCTCACGGCGCCATGGAATCCGGTGGGAAAAATGTCCGACAGCATGGCGAGGTCCAGGATTTTTTCCATGGCCCGGTCCTTGTCCGGAAACTTCAGCAGGTTCCAGTCGGCGTAGGGCACCAGCACGTAGTTCGCCTGGCCTCCCACCCAGCCGCCCATGTCCACGTACCCGTAGGCGCTGCCCGGGCGGTCCGGGTTCACGTTCAGGCAGATGCCGGTCTTGCGTTCCTTGCAGTTCCGGCACCGGCCGCAGGCGATATTAAATGGAACCGAACAGAGGTCTCCGACTTTAATGAACTCGACGTCGCGGCCCACCTCCACTACCTCGCCGGTGATCTCGTGCCCGAGCACCAGGTTGGCCGGCGCCGTGGTGCGACCGCGGACCATGTGCTGATCCGATCCGCAGATATTGGTGGCCACAGTCTTCAGGATGACTCCGTGGTTGACCGCACGCCCCACGTTGGCGGGGTTCACGCCCGGTCCGTCTTTCAGTTCGAAGGTTGGATAGTCGATATCGATCAACTCGACTTTGCCGGGCTCCTTGTAGGCAACGGCTTTGTTCCCTGTCATCATGCTCTCCTCTTGTCAGCGCCGCGCTCCCGGTAGGGGCGCTGCGGATCATCAAGTGTTGCGATGGATCTCCGGGTGCAGGGGCAGCCCGCGGGTCGAGCAGCTGGATGTCTTCCTGCCGTCGGAGGTCTGGCCAGTCTAGGCATGCCCCTCAGAAAGGGCCATAGTCCGCGCCCCCTATCTGCTCCCCTGCTGACGGTGCGCCAGTTTCTCTTGAGTCCGCGCCCGGCAGGCCGGAAAAGTTCCCGCATCCGTTCTGACGCCCGCAGCGATCACCGGCTAGCGTCCGGCGCCTCCGCCCAGCACCACGTTCACCGGTTCCTCGCCGGCCTGCAGCAGCCCGATCTGCTTGCGGATGAGCCGCGCCATCCGGGGCAGCATGGCCGTGCTCGCGCCGCCAACATGCGGAGTGATCAGCACGCCCGGCGCGGTCCACAAGGGATGGTCCTGCGGCAGCGGTTCAGGGTCCGTCACGTCGAGTGCCGCCCGCAGCCTGCCGGTAGAAGTCTCGCGGAGCAGGGCGTCGGTGTCGGCCACCGGACCCCGCGCGACATTCACCAGCAGCGCGTCGTCGGGCATTGCCGCGAGGAATTTGCCATCCACCAGGTGCCGGGTCTGCTCGCTCAGGGGAACAGTGACCACCACGATGTCGTGCAGCGGCAACTGCTCGTACAGGGAATCAATCCCGTAAATTTTGCCGCTTTCATCGTCCCGGGCACGGCTGGCAAGCCGCGTCACCTCAGTTTCGAACGGCAGCAGCCTGGCCTCAATCGCCTTCCCCACTCCCCCGTACCCCACCAGGAGCACCCCCCGGTCCGCCAGGCTGGGGCGCATCCCGTTGTCCCAGGCTCCCGTCGTCGCATTCCGCGCAAAGTCCGCGATCCCCCGCTGGCAGGCGATCATCATGCCCACGGCAAGCTCCGCCGTCGAGGTTTCATGCACTCCTGCAGCGTTGGCAAAACGGCACCCTGCGGGCAGAACTGCTGCGACGCCGTCGTACCCAATCGACTGGCTCTGCACCAACCCCACGTCAACGCCTGCGAGCGCCGCAAGCCCGTCCGGCTTGCCCATGTACGGCGGCACAACCAGATCGAAGTGCGGCGCCGGTGCGGGGCCCGTCAGGTCCCAGAGGAAGAGGTCGACGCCGGCGGGCGGCTCCACCGCGTCCCTCAGTTCCTGGCTGGGCAGACTCACCCGTAGTTTCCGTGCTGCAGCCACACCGGACATGCGTGCTCCCTCTCTCGACTCCCTGACAGTTAACCAGCTTTGCACCCGGCAGCGGGGTAAAGGCGGCGACATCAAAGTGGTCTCCCCGTCATTCTCCCGTTTCCCTCTGTTCACAAGCGGTGGGCAGGCTAGGCATGGTCCGCACACGTCCCCTTCGCCCCCAGGAGAACCCCATGCCCAATCCCGTGTCCCGCCGCAGCTTCCTCGGTGCTGGCGCAAGCGCCACCGCCCTGGGCTTCGCCTTCGCCGGCGCCGGCAGCCTCGCCCCCTTCGCCCGTCCCGCCAACGCGGCCACCCGCAACGCCTTCGGGTACGGGACGCTGGTTTCGGACCCGCAGGGAATCCTCGCGCTGCCCGAAGGCTTCTCCTACAAGCTGCTGGCCCGCTCCGGACAGACTCCCACCGCCGAAGGCGCCCACCCTTCGGATCCAGACGGCATCGGCGTCTTCGACGGTTCGAACGGCGGCTCCGTGCTGATCGTCAACCATGAAAACAGCGGCTCGGAGCCCTTCCCCGTTCCCGTCGTCGAGGGCATCACCTACGACCCCGGCGCCAAGGGCGGCACCTCCACTATCGTGGTGGACGCCGACGGTAACCGCGTCAGCCAGTACACCTCCGTCGCCGGGACCAACAACAACTGCGCCGGCGGCATCTCACCCTGGGGCACATGGCTGACCTGCGAGGAGACCGAGGCTCGTGCCGGCTCCGGGACCAACACCAAGGACCACGGCTACGTCTTTGAGGTGGACCCCGTCAGCCGCGAAGCCAACGTCGGTTTCTCCGCCATCCCCCTGAAGTTCCTGGGCCGCTACTCCCATGAGGCAGTCGCCGTGGACCCCGCCACCACCCAGATCTACCTCACCGAGGACGCCGGCAACCCCAATGGCCTCTACCTGCGCTGGACCCCGCCGGCAGGCTTCACCCCCGGCAAGGGCAAGTTTGTGGCCCTCGCACAGTCCACCGGCGGCGACGTCGCGGGCCGGCTGCAGGCCATGAAGGCCTTCCGCGGGTCCACCCACATCAAGGACCTGTCCGAGGCCACCACCGTGGGCACCCGCTACAAGGTCGAATGGGTGGATGTCCCGGACCGTGACGCCCGCACCACGTCAGTGCGCAAGCAGTTCACCAACGATGAGATCACCCGCTCCCGAAAGGTTGAGGGCCAGTGGTGGGGCGACGACGGGGCGTACTTCGTCTCCAGCTTCGCCCGCACCTCCGACGGTTCCGTCAACGAGCACGACGGCCAGGTGTGGCACTACGACCCGGCCACCGAGTCCATCACGCTGAACACCATCTTCGGCGTCAACCCGGACCCGGACCGCGAGGGCGCATTCGACGGGCCCGACAACATCACCGTGGCACCCCAGGGCGGGCTGATCCTGGCCGAGGACGGCAACGGGGTTTCCCACCTCGTGGGCGTCACCGACCAGGGCATGTCCTACCCGCTGGCCCGGAACGAGTACAACGACTCGGAATTCTGCGGCCCGGCGTTCAGCAAGGACGGCAAGTGGCTTTTCGCCAACATCCAGTCCCCGGGCTTCACCCTGGCCATCACGGGGCCATGGACCCGGCCGTCCAACGCCTCCACCACGGCCGCCAACTAAATGATCCGCACACGGTTTGCGGCCCCTGACGAAAGGGGGCCGCAAGCCGTTGGCGCTGTTGCTCGCGTGGTGGAGCAAGACCACGCCGTTTGTTTCTTCCAGTCAGGCACTCCCCTGGCTGGCCCAAAAGGCCTTAGGTTGGAGCTGACATTCACGTGTCAGACCCCAACTAGATGAGCAGGGCGGTATGGACGCAGACGTCATTATCATCGGCGGCGGCCTGGCAGGGCTCGCGGCAAGCAACGAACTGGTCCGGGCCGGCAAGCGTGTGGCCCTCCTTGACCAGGAGAATGCGGCCAACCTCGGCGGCCAGGCGTTCTGGTCCCTCGGCGGGCTCTTCCTGGTGGACACGCCCATGCAGCGCCGCCTCAGAGTGAAGGACTCCTTCGAGCTGGCGTGGCAGGACTGGCAGGGCTCGGCCCAATGGGACCGGTTCGACGGCCAGCACCCCGAAGACGAATGGGCCCAGCAATGGGGACGCGCCTACGTCGAATTCGCGGCCGGCGAGAAACGCGCCTGGCTGCAGGAG
>JBDTQQ010000023.1:0-12732 GCA_039932075.1 Pseudarthrobacter sp.
GAACTGTGCGGAAAGGGAAAGCAGGAGATTCCATTCGATGTCGTGCCGATCAGCTATCGCATCATCATCGCCGACTCCTTCAGTGAAGGAGTCGCCGAGGGCTACATACCGGGTCGAGAAGTCCATAGCGCCAGTTTGTCATCTGTTGCCACGAGCAACCAAGAATCAGCTTTCGCGGAGGATCCAGTGGTCTTCGTCGAGCCGGGCCACAATTTTCTCCCCGATGCGGGCCAAATCGTTGACATCGCGGTCCGTCAGGGCGTCCAGGAATTTCGTGCGGACGGCTTCCACGTGCCCCGGTGCGAGCGACACCAAAGTGGCCATCCCGTCGTCGGACAGGTGCGCGGTGGTGACACGCGCATCGCGGGGGTGCGGGCGCCGCTCCAGCCAGCCGCGCTTTTCCAGCTTGGACACCACATGCGAGAGCCGGGACAGCGAAGAACTGGTGCGGGCGGCCAGCTCACTCATGGGAAGAAAATGCCCCTCGGCCTCCGACAGCATGGCCATGACGTTGTAGTCGAACAGGGACACCTTGCCGGCGCTGTGGAGCTGACTGTCCAGGGCGGCAGGAAGGAGGGTGTTGATACTCAGGATCGCCAGCCAGGCACGGCGTTCGTCGGCGTTGAGCCAGCGCGGTTCGGTCATGAGTCCATTCTAGGAGGACAAACTCTTGACGGTTCAAGTGCCCGCTCCGCGCGCCGGTAGGCTGGCCCTATGTTTGTTGTGTCGCTCACCTATAAAGTGCCCGAAGACATCGTTGACTATCACCGCCCCGCGCACATGGCCTGGGTCAAACAGGCGTTCGACGACGGCGTGTTCCTTGCGTCCGGACGCCTGGTTCCGGCGGTGGGCGGTGTGCTGTTGTCCAAGGCCGACCGCGCCACACTCGACGCCGCCTTGGCGCGGGACCCGTTCTACAGCAACGGTGTGGCCGAGTTCGAGGTCATCGAGTTCACTGCCACGACTGTGGCTGAGGGCTACGAAAACCTGCTGGACACCTAAGCCTTTTTGGCCTTTTCGCTGGTGTTTGCCAGCTTCTTGAGCCCGCCCTTCCGCGGTACCTTGACCGGCTCCGGCCAGCGCGGGTTCAGCAAATCCCCCAGCGTGATGCCCCTGATCTTGCGGCCAAAGAGTGGCAACACCCAGTTGCTGACCCAGCGCCGCTGATGCTGCTCCCACTCGCGCAGGCTCAGCCTGGGCAGCGGTTCCCATTCCTTGGGCTGGATTTTGTGCGGCACGCCGAGCTGGTCCAAAACCTGCCCCGCGAGGTACTTGTGGCCCGCCTTGGACATGTGGAGCCGGTCCGAGTCCCACATCCGCTGGTCATGGAAGGCATCCAGGCACCAGTAGTCCACCAGAACGGCGCCGTACTTGGCGGCGATGGCCCGCACCCGCTGGTTGTAGATGGTGTTCCGCTTCTTCAGCAAATCCAGCACCGCCGAAACCTTGACATCGAAACCCGTGAACAGGACCACCGTGGCCCCGCTCCCTGCCAGCCGCGCCACAAGCTTTTCGTAGTCATCCATCAGGACGGCCATGTCCGTGCCGATGTCCAGGATGTCGTTGCCGCCGGCATACAGGGTGATCAGTGCCGGCTCCATGGCCATTGCCGGCTCCAGCTGTTCGCTCACCACATGGCGTAGCCGCTTGCTCCGGATAGCCAGGTTGGCATATTCCCAACCAGGGTTGGCCTTCGCCAGCTTCTCAGCCACCCGGTCAGCCCAACCCCGCACCCCGTTGGGCAGCCGCTCGTCCCGATCCCCAACGCCCTCAGTGAACGAATCCCCCAGAGCAACAAAAACGCGCCGGCCACTCGAAGGAATCAAAGAATCAGCGCACACTCCGCCACCGTAACCAGCGAAAGCAACGCCGTGGTTAACGCCGAGCGACACGAGTGCGAGAGGGTTCGGGAAAAACCCACATCGAGTGAGGGAGCGTTGCCGAAAAACCACATCGAGTGAGAGAGCGTTGCCGAAAAACCCACATCGAGTGAGAGAGCGTTTGGACAGTTTTCCAGGGCTCGGGCTTGCCGTGGCGCCACTAACCCTGCCTTGCGTGCGTCTGTGACACAACAAACAGGCTCCACAGATTGCGGCGCCTGGGTGAACGGTGGTTCACTTAAAGGGAGGGTAAACGCCCGTTCACCGCGCGCCGAGCCTGCAACCGGGCGCGTTCCTGGCCCCCGATTCCCACACCCCGCGCCTCGTCGAAAGCAGCAGATGCCCCGTACCACCGCCGCCCGTCCACAACGCAACCCAGCGCCGTCGCTCATTACCGCAGTCCTGGCGCTCAGCGGCACAGTGGTGTCCCTTATGCAGACGTTGGTGGTGCCGCTGCTTCCGGACTTCCCGCGCATCCTGGGCGTAACTGCCGACGACGCCTCCTGGCTGGTGACCGCTACGTTGCTTGCCAGCGCGGTGGCGACACCTATCGTGTCCCGCAGTGCGGACATGTACGGGAAGCGAAAAATGATGGTGATCTGCCTGGCCATTATGGTGGCCGGCTCGGTCATTGCGGCGGTGGGCGGATCTTTCCTGTGGCTCATTATCGGCCGGGCGCTCCAAGGTTTCTCCTCGGCCCTCATCCCCGTGGGCATCAGCATCATGCGCGACGAACTGCCGAAGGAAAAGATGGGATCGGCGGTGGCGCTGATGAGCGCCACCCTCGGCATCGGCAGCGCCATGGGACTGCCCCTGGCCGGCGTGCTTTACGAAAGCCTGGGCTGGGCATCGATATTCTGGGTATCCGCGTGCGCCGGCACACTGCTGCTGGTGGCCATAGTGCTGGTGGTGCCGGAATCCAAGGTCCGGACGTCCGGCCGGTTCGACTACGTAGGGGCGCTGGTGCTCTCCGCTGCGTTGGCTGCCCTGTTGTTGGCGATCTCCAAGGGCGGCTCCTGGGGCTGGGGGTCCGAGCCCGTGCTGCTGCTGTTCCTCACCGCGGCAATCCTCCTGGCAGCCTGGGTCCCGTATGAGCTGAGGGTCAGCCAGCCGATGGTGGACCTGCGAACCTCCGCCCGCCGCCCCGTCCTGATGACAAATCTCGCCTCACTGCTCATCGGCTTCGCCATGTTCGCCAACATGCTCCTGACCACCCAGCAGCTCCAGCTCCCCGAGGTCACGGGCTACGGCTTCGGCCTGAGCGTGATCATCGCCGGTTTGTGCATGGTGCCGTCCGGGCTTGCCATGGTGATTTTCGCCCCGGTTTCCGGACGGATCATTCGCAGTTTCGGCGGCAAACCCGCACTGATGGTCGGTGCGGCGGTAATGATCCTGGGTTATGTGGGCCGTGTCTTCTTCTACGACTCGATTGCCTCGGTGATCATCGGATCAACCGTGGTAAGCGTGGGCACTGCCATTGCCTACGCGGCCATGCCCACCCTGATCATGGGAGCCGTGCCCATCACGGAAACGGCGTCCGCCAACGGGTTGAACAGCCTGGTCCGCGCCATCGGCACGTCGACCTCCAGCGCCGCGGTTGCAGCTGTGCTCACGTCCGTGACGATGACTGTTGGGGCTGCCCGCCTGCCTTCCTTCGACGCCTTCAAGGACGTGTTCTGGATGGCTGCCGTGGCATCCGCGGCGTCAATGCTGGCCGCTGTCTTCATACCGCGGGCCGCAGCGGTCCGGCGTCCGCCGGTTTCCGTCGCCAGCGCGGCCGAACTGGTGGTGCAGGGTCGCGTGCTGACGCCCGACCACCGCCCCCTCACTGCCGCCGTCGTCACCGTCCTGCAGACCGACGGCGAGCAGGTGGACTGGAGCCGCTTGGACGCCGAAGGCAACTACTCGGTGGCGCTGCCCGGCGCCGGAAAATACCTCATGGTGGCCAACGCTGCGGGCTGGGCGCCCACGGCGGAGGTCTTTGATTTCGACGGCCGCACGCTGCAGCAGAATCTCCGGCTGCTGGACCGTCTGGAGATCGGCGGAACGGTCAGCGCCGGCCATGAGCCGCTGGCCGGCGCAGTGTTGACGCTCCTGGAAGCCAGCGGCGGCCATGTGGGTACAACGCAGACCGGTGTCGACGGCGGATATGCGTTCCCGCTGCCCGCGGCCGGCCGCTACGTTGTGACCATGCTCCACCCGGGGACCTACGAGGCCACGGCTCAAAAGCTCACCGTGGGCATCCAGTCGATCTCGCTGGACCTCACCGCACCCGCCGTGGAGGAAAACACCGGACAGCAGGTGCGGGCATGAGCAGCCCCAGCCACGACGCCATCCTGCAATCCGCCAGGCGCCTTTTCGGCGAACGCGGCTACCGCGGCGTGACAGTCCGGGACATCGCCGCGGACGCCGGCATTTCGGCGGCCCTGGTCATGAAGCTGTTCTTCTCCAAGGAAAAACTCTTTGCCGCGGCGCAACCGGACGAGTCGCTGCTCACCGACCTGGACGTCCCGACGTCGGAACTCGGCAGGGCGCTGGTGTTCCGCGTCCTGATGCGACGGGAACGCGGCACGCCGGAGCCGTGGGCCATGATCCCCTTCGCCGTCCAGGACGCCCCTGATCCCGAAACTGCCCGGTCCGAGATCCGCGAACGCTACCTCGCCGCCGTCGCCCGCGTCATAGGGGACACATCACCGGACCGGCGCACGGCCGCTACGGTGATTGCCCTGATGACCGGGTTCGGCGAAACATTCCGCACGCTGGGCCTGTTCGACCAGTGGGAGTTCGACGAGCTCGTGGCCCACTTCGGCGCCATCATCCAGGCCCAAATCGACGCCGGCACCGCAGCCCCCTAGGAACCGCAACGCGGGGTCAGATACGTCCCGTTCCGGCGGGGTTTTTGGGCGTTAAGTGACCCCGCGTTGCAGTAGGGAGCGGCTAACGGAGGACTATGTCCACCGGGTTGGCCTCGGACCGCCATTCGCCCTCGGAGCCGGGGCGGCGCCTGATCACCGGCGCCGTCAGCACCCCGGAGCGGTTGGTGCGCTTGTCGCGGAGGATTTCCGTGACGGAGCCCAGGTGCCGGGACAGGTCGATCACGTTTTCCGGCGCGGCCAGCAGCAGCTGGAACCCGAATTCGTGCAGCGCCTTGATGCCCGCACCGGCGAATTCCTCGGAGGCCAAAACGAAGGCCTCGTCCATCATCACCGTGCCGTACGTGGTGAAGCCCTGCTCGGCGATCCCCAACTGGTAGCTCAGCGCCGCGGCCATGATGAACGCGGTGAAGCGTTGCCGCTCGCCGCCGGACATGGACCCGGTATCGGCGTGCATGTAGACCTCGGTGCGCTTCCCGCCCGACGACGGGCCGGCCACCTCGCGGTGCTCCTTGCACTGGATGAACAGGTGTCCGCGCACGTCCAGCACTTCAGCACGCCAGCGCCGGTCCTCGGGCGTGGGCGATCCGAGCCGCTTTACGAGCGTTTCCAGGGTTTTGTAGCGCGCGGTGAGTTCGGCGTCGTCGTCACCGGCAGCATCCGCGCTGCCACGCGCCGGCCGGGTGTGCCGGGCCTTCAGTGCATTCTGGATGGCGTCCTTGAACTGCTTTGCCGTGGCGGGGAGCGTCTGCTTAATGTCGAGTTCCAGGAAGCTGCCCTCGTGGAAGTTGACCTCGGACAGGATGCCGTTCAGCGGCAGGATGCGGCTGGTGATGGAGCGCCGTTCCTCGTCCAGCAGGTGCAGCAGGGTGCTGAAGGATTCGTGCGTGCGCTGGTTGAAGAACTGCCGGAATTCGCTCTCCTGCGCGGGCAGGCCGTCGCTGACGATGGCGTGGTAGCGGGCCTCGAACTCCCCGGCCGCGCCGATGGAGGTGCCGTGGTCCGCGGAGATCGCCGAGCCCCATTCCCGCACGAAGCCCTCGAAGATGCGGGTCAGGCGCTCCGAAGTGGCCTGCCCGCGCGTCTCGGCGGTGTGCAGCTCCCCGAGCAGGGCGGTGCGGACGCGGTTGGCGAGGTTGTCCAGCTCATGCATCTCGCTGACGTCGCCGAAGTCCGCGAAGTACGGTTCCAGCGCGGTTACGGTGGCCTCCGACGGCGGCGCGTCAGCCAGACGGGCCCGCGCAGCTTCCAGCAGCGAATCGGCGGTGCTCAGCTGGCGGTCCAGCGCCTTGTATTCGCTCTGCAGGACGGCCGCTGCCTCGGTGCTGGCCTGGTGTTTCTGGCGCGCCGCTTCGATGTTGGCCCGCAGAGGTTCCAGGTCCGCCTGGGCTGCCAGGGCGTCCTTGAGCCGCTGTTCAATCCTGGTGAGTTCCTCGGCGGCCACCGCGGCGGACACCTGCTCCCAGGGCCGGTGGTCCTCGGCGATGCGGCGGAGGGCGTCGAGCTGGCGGGTCATGCCCTGGTGGGACTCTTCCCGGCTCTGCGCGAGCTCGGCCGCTTTGGCCAGTTCCTGCTGCAGGTCCTCCACCTGGGCGGCCACGAGTTCCAGCTTGGCGGCGTTGTCGAACCCGAGCACGTAGTCCTGGCGGCTGGTGAAGCGGTCGTCCTTTTCCACCGTGTGGCGGTTGCGCTTGACCACCCCGCCCAGGCTCAGGCCCTTATCCAGCTTCGCCAGCTCGGCAGGGTCCTCTACGCACGGATACGCGAAATCGAGGGCGATCCGCTCGCGGATCCATTCCCCGGCGTCGGCCACCGCGCCGCTGGCGAGGATATCCAGCTTGGTGAGCAGGTCGCCGTCGCGCACGTCCTCCACGGCGAGGGCGCCGCCCGCGAGCGGTTTGGACACATCCACGGCGCGCAGGGCGCCGCGCACCTTGTTGTCGTTCAGGTAGCGGGTCACCGCGGCGAAGTGTTCGCCGGGAACCAGCAGGGTGGTGGCCAGGTTCCGGAGTGCGCGTTCGGCGGCCGGCCGCCATTGGTCCTCGCCCTCCGCGAGGTCCATCAGCTCGCCGCCAAACGGCATCCGGTCCTCAGGGACGCCGGTGGCCGCGGCGATCGCCGCCCGGTTTTCAATGCTCGACGGCGGCAGCAGGGACTTGCGCGTCTTCAGCGAGACGAGTTCCTGCTGGGCAGCCGCCAGCTCGCGTTTCTTCGTGGCGTGGCCGTCGAAGGCCTCGAACCGGAGGTCCTGCAGGGCCTGCGAATCGTCCTTAAGCTCGGCGGCCCTGGCGGCCGCCTGCTCGTGGGCCTGTTCCCAGCCCCCGGCGGTCCAGTCAAGCTCCAGGCCGGCGTCGGACAGGGCCTTGCGCGCTGCTTCCTCCACCTGCTCCCGGAGCCGCAGGCCAACCCTGGCATTCTCCAGCGCCTGTTCGATCGCGGAGATCGCGTTGCCGCCCTGGTTGTTGTAGTCGGTCTCGAGTTCCCGGAGTTCCTTGGCGAGCCCGTCCCGGACCGAGCGTTCCGCGCCGAGCTCTTTGGCTTTGGCCTGCGCGAGTTCCTTGAACCGGGCCAGGGTCTTCTGGTGCACCGTGACCGCGAGCTGCTGCTTGTAGGCCTCGAACTCCTCGCCCGCCAGCTCACGGAGCCGGTTCGCATCCAGCAGCGACTGCGCGTACTCCTTGTTCAGGCCGGGCACCGGGGCCAGCTGGTCGCGCTGCTGCCGCACATCCTCCAGCCGCTGCCGGATGGACATGAGGTTGCTGAATTCCTCCACCACCGAATCCGCCGCGGAGAGGGTTGCCGGCGCGTCCAGGACCTGGTCGCGGAAGAACGTGTTGACGCTGCCGCCCAGGCCTTTCCCGGCCTGGATCACGCGCAGCAGCGGCAGGGCCTGGTCCGAACTGATGCCCAGCAGCCGGCGGAAACGCTCTGCGAAGGCTTTGTGCACATCGAAGATCTGGGCATCCGGGAAGACCGACTCCAGTGTGGCCTTGGTGAAGCGCTTCTCCGCGATGTCCTCAATGGCCGGCAGGTCCAGCGGCTTGTTATCGATCAGGTAGAAACGTCCAACACTGGACTCAGTCCCGTTCTTGGGCACATCGAACAGTGCCGACACGGTGACGCGGGTGCCCGCGGCGTTATCGAACGTCAGCGCGACGGCGGACCACGTGGCACCCGGGCGCTGGAAGGCGCTGGCCGAGCCCTCGCCTACCGCCTTGTCACCTACCTTGCCGCGCATGTAGGTGAAGGTGGTCCTCTTGTCCTCCACAGCCCCGCCGGCACGCTGTGCCGCGGCTTCATTGGAACGCGGCCGGGCGTCAAAAACCCGCAGCATGGCATCAAACAGCGTGGACTTCCCCACGCCGGAGTTTCCTGTCAGCAGGGTTCCGTTGCGGTCCACATGCATCGTGTGCGCGCCATGGAACGTGCCCCAGTTGACCACCTGCACCAAAGCAAGCCGCATCTGGCCGGGGTTCGTGAGCTCGCCCATGGGGAGCATGGTGGCGACGCTCACTTGTCCTCCTCGGTTTCGGTGGCTTCAGTCTCTGCGTCCGCATCCAGCTCCAGCAGGGGCTCTGTGCCGGTGGGATCCGTTGTGGCTGCTACCAGGGCCTCGATTTGAGCCGGGATATCGCCGATGTTTTCGAACGGGAGCGCCAGGGGCAGGGCGTTGGAGATGGCGTAAACGTCGTCCAGGCCCGTGGCCAGGAGCAGCTGACGGGCCAGGAGCTTGGTGATGGCCCGATTGACCACGTCCGAATCGCGCAGGGCGTCCTGTTGACCGGCGGGCTGGTAGTGGGCCACGAGGTCCGCGATTTCCTCGCGCGTGATGGTGGGATCGGTCTGGGCCGTGACGTGGCGGTCCAGCAGCAGGCGCAGGCGGAGCAGCACGATGGTCTCCACCCGGCTGAGCGCCCTCTGCTGGCGCAGGATGCTGGAACGCGTGCTGCCGCCAATGGCATCCGGGTCCACCGGTCGCAGCACGGCGATCTTGCGTTCATGGTCGAGCTGCAGCGTCAGGAAAAGCTCGGACAGGCGGCTGCGCAGGATCAGCTGATTGTCCAGCAGGGTGGTCCACAGTTTCTCGTCCCGACCGCCGTCCACATACGGGCCCTTCAGCAGCTTCACCAGGGCCTGGCGCACCTTCATCGAGAGCACGCCGGTGTCGCCCGGGAAGAGTGCCGCGCCGTCCACAAAGGTATCCCTCGGCGTGATCCCCGCGGTAAGCGCAGCACCTGATGCCGCCCCCGCAGGGCGGGCATCCTCCTCAACGGGGGCTGGCGCCGTCGTCATTTCTTCTGTCATCATGAATCCTTCTTGAGGGTGACCACCGGCAGGTACGCCTTGCGGGTGGTGCCGTCGATCTGTTCGAAGTCCAGGCCGTCCCAGGTTTCGCGGTCGAAGGCCGCGCCTTCCTGGAGTGCGTGCGAGAGGAGCGCGCGGATGGAGTTGATGTGCTGCTCTTCGGCAGGCAGTTGGGCCCAGGCCTCGGCCAGGGTGGAAGCGCCCGCAACGGCGGCGCGGATGGCTTCGGGACGCGCCTTGCCTGTCCTCGGCGAGCGCACGCGGTCCGAGTCGCTGAAGGCGATGGGATCCGCGAGCTTGGGCGGGACGGCAAACTCGTCCGGGTCATAGAGCTTGACCATGGCCAGGGATTCGAACCCTGCGTTGAACAGCACCGGGCCCCGGACAAGGCCGGCCCGTTCACGTTCGTAGGGCAGGGACCTGATGGCCTGCTCGGCTTCGCGCAACACCTTCCGAAGCCGGACGGACTGGCGGAAGTCGTCGCTCTGGACGTAGGTGTTCAGGCTTTCGCTGAGCTTGCCGTAGATGCGCTGGATCTGGCCGTGCTGATGCCGCAGCTCGGCCACCAGGTTCTTCAGGGTCTCGCGGTCCTCCGGCGACAGGTCATCGGCGAACTGCCTGCTCAGGACCTCGCCGATGGCCGAGCGGAACCGCATTTGCTGCTGCGGGTCGTCCAGGAACGCGGTGAAGGAACGGAAGGTCCTGCCCTCGGGGCTCTGCCGGAGCCGTTTGTCCGCTTCCAGCACCTGCGCCATGGTGGCGCCCTTGCTGAGCGACTCCTCGATGATCTGGTTGCGCAGTTCGCCCACCAGTTCTTCAATGCGGTCGCGCATCTTTTTGTAATCGGCGGGCAGGCTGGCAGCGAGGTCCAGGATGTTACCGGCGGCCTCCACGGCTTCGTCGTCATCGAGCAGCCCGTCAAAGTCGCCGGTGCTGATGTCCTGGATCAGCTGCTGCCGCTCCCCGATCTCTTCCTCAAGGGATTCCAGCCGGGCGCTCTGGTCCGGGTTGGTTTCGTTGGCGAGCTTCTCTACGTCGCCGAGCAGGGTTCCCAGCCGGGATCCGTTCAGCGTGGACCGCTCGCTGGAGAGGCTGTCCAGGAAGGCGAGCACACGGGCGGCGGGCTCGGTGACTTCGTACACGATCTGCCCGGACTGGTTGCGGCGGGTCAGGAAGTTCTTGCGGGTCCATTCGTCCGCGTAGTTTCTGCCGGTGGAAGCCCCGACGGCGGTGCCGCCGCCCGGCTCCTGGCGCCGCAGCTGCTCAAGGAAGGAGTCGACGTCGGCATGGAACTCCTCGAGCGGAAGCTGCGGACGCGTGCGGGTAAAGGATGCCTGCAGCACAGCGATGACCCAGGGCGCGGAGCGCGTGAGCGCCCAGGCAGGACCCTTGGTGAGGAGTTCGAGGTCCCGGAGCCGGGCGCTGATCGCGTCAGCGGATGACCTGGCGGAGCGGGGCACGCACTCTCCTTCAGCTGCTGGGGGGATGGTTGGGCAGGAAACTGCCAACTACAAGGTTAACGCAGAGGCCCTGCAACCAACGCGGGGTCACTTATCGCCCGTTCAGGGAGCAAAATTGGGCGTAGAGTGACCCCGCGTTGGGTGGGAGCGGGCAGGCTGTCCGCGACCGCCCCGTGACCTACCTGCGGGTAGCATTGCGATCCCGTATCAACCCGCTCTCCGGGCGGGCCGCGTCTGGTTGGGAATGCCCGGCAGCCCCTACGCTCAGTCCTACTGACTCAACCGTGGCAATGGCGCAGGGGGAACAATGCAGTTCGACTTAAGTTCAGTGGAGACGTACACCATGGTGTTCATCGGAACCGTGGTGTTCGCCCTGGTGATGGTGGCCTTCGTTTTGACCGCAGGGTTCCTTGCCCTGGTCCTGGTCGGGGCGGGCAAGCTGGCCTGGTACCTCGCGTCAACGTCGCTGCTCGCAGTGGTCCACGGCATCAACCAGGGCTGGGAGCGGCTGGTGCATCAAGCCGCCAATGCGGAGCTTCCCGGGGACTTTCAAGGGCAGCCCGCCCCTAGCACCGGAAGCTACCCGCGGGTAATGTTGGGAGACAGCTAAAGGGTTCTCCAACCCGGCGGATCCATGGCTAGAACCGGCCATCCGGCGAAGGAGATACCCCATGAGCTCCGCCACTGACAGTCCCGCCACCAAAGCTGCCCCCGATGTGCCTCCCGTCGACGCCCCGGACGCTGACGTTCCGGTCGACGCGAGCAACATCGGTCCGGAGGCCACCGCAGCGGACGCCCGGGCACTCGCCGAGGCCTCCCGCGAGACCGATTGGGACCGGCCCAGCTTTGCGAAGGGGCTGTACCTGGGAAGTTTTGACCTCGACCTGATCCACCCCTGGCCGAAGGCTCAGGCGGAGGATGTGGAACGCGGCGAAGCCTTCATGGAGCGACTCACCGAGTACGCCCGCACCATGTCCGGCCGCGTGATCGAGCGGGATGCGAAAATCCCCGACGACTACATCCGCGGTTTGGCGGAGCTTGGCGTCTTTGGCATGAAGATTCCCCAGGAGTACGGCGGACTCGGCCTGTCCCTGGTGTACTACGGCAGGGCCCTGGCGCTGCTGGGCAGCGTCCATCCCAGCATCGGCGCCCTGATTTCGGCACACCAGTCCATCGGCGTGCCGGAGCCCGTGAAGGTCTTTGGTACCGCTGAGCAGAAACGCGAATACCTGCCGCGCTGCGCCGCCGGGGCCATCACCGCGTTCCTGCTGACGGAACCGGACGTTGGCAGCGACCCCGCCCGGATGGGCAGTACCGCAGTTCCCACGGACGACGGCGAATCCTACGTTCTGGACGGCGTAAAACTTTGGACCACCAACGGGGTGATCGCCGAACTGGTGGTGGTGATGGCCGTGGTGCCGGCCCACACCGATGCGGACGGCACCGCCCACAAGGGCGGCATCAGCGCGTTCGTAGTGGAGATGGATTCCCCCGGCATCACGGTAGAGAACCGCAACACCTTCATGGGGCTGCGCGGCATTGAAAACGGCGTAACCCGGTTCCACCAGGTCAGGGTGCCCGCGGCCAACAGGCTGGGACGTGAGGGGCAGGGCCTGAAGATCGCGCTCACCACGCTGAACACCGGCCGGCTCTCCCTGCCGGCGCTGTGTGTGGCGTCCGGCCGCTGGAGCCTGAAAATTGCCCGGGAATGGTCCAATGCCCGCACGCAATGGGGCCAGCCGGTGGGCAAACACGAAGCCGTGGGCAAGAAGATCGCCTTCATCGCCGCGTCCGCCTTCGCCCTCGACGCCGTCTTTGAGCTGTCCGCGGAACTTGCCGACGCCGGGCAGAAGGACGTCCGGATCGAGGCGGCCCTCGCCAAGCTGTGGTCCACCGAGATCAGCTGCCGGATCGCCGATGAACTGGTCCAGATCCGCGGCGGCCGGGGCTTTGAGACAGCAGAATCGCTGGCGGCCCGGGGGGAACGCGCCGTGCCGGCGGAACAGCAACTGCGTGACCTCCGGATCAACCGCATCTTCGAGGGTTCCTCGGAAATCATGAAGCTCCTCATAGCCCGCGAAGCCGTGGACGCGCACCTTGCCGCCGCCGGCGACCTTGCCTCCGTGGATGCGAGCCTGCAGGACAAAGCGAGGGCCGCCGTCGGGGCCTCAGGCTTCTATGCGAAGTGGCTGCCCAAACTTGTGGCCGGCGCCG
>JBDTQQ010000024.1:0-12732 GCA_039932075.1 Pseudarthrobacter sp.
AGTTCCTCGCCGTACCGGGCGTCGGGGACGCCGATCACCTGCACGTCCTGGAAGTCGGGGTGGGTGTAGAGGAATTCCTCGATCTCGCGCGGGTAGATGTTTTCACCCCCGCGGATCACCATGTCCTTGATCCGGCCCTCAATTACCATGTAGCCATCCTCGTCCATCCGGGCGAGGTCGCCGGTGTGCATCCAGCCGTCGGCGCCGATGGCCTCGGCCGTCTTCTCGGGCTGATCCCAGTACCCGGCCATCACGGCATAGCCGCGGGTGCAGAGCTCGCCGATCTGCCCGCGCTCCAGGACCTCCCCGGAGCCAGGATCGATGATCTGACTTTCGAGCAGGGGCATGGTGCGGCCCACGGTTTCGGTGCGCTGCTGCATGGTGTCCCCGTTGCGGGTCATGGTGGAGACCGGCGAGGTCTCGGTCATGCCGTAGCAAATGGCCACGTCCACCATGTGCATCTCGGAAATGACCCGGTTCATCACCTCGATGGGACACAACGAGCCCGCCATCACGCCGGTCCGCAGCGTGGAGAGGTCGTAAGAGGCGAAGTCCGGCAATGCGAGCTCCGCGATGAACATCGTAGGCACGCCATAAAGCGATGTCGCGCCGAAGTCCTGGACAGCCTCCAGCGCCGCAGCCGGGGTGAAGCCGCGTCCCGGAATGATGGTGGCGGCGCCATGGCTGAGTGCCGCCAGGTTCCCAATGACCATCCCGAAGCAGTGGTAAAACGGCACCGGAATCACCACCCGGTCATGCTCCGTGTAGCCCAGCAGCTCGCCGATGGAGAAGCCGTTGTTGAGGATGTTGTGGTGTGTCAGCGTCGCGCCCTTGGGGAAGCCGGTGGTGCCCGAGGTGTACTGCAGGTTGATGGGGTCGTCCGGGCCCAGCTCCGCCATCCGCGCCTTCAGGGTGGAATGCCCGACGGCGTCAGCCCGCTTGAGCAGCTCAGCGTACGTCAGCTCCTCCTCACTCTGGGGGATTCCGGCGTCGAGCCCGTCCACCCCAAGGTCCGGCAGGAACACGAGCTCGCGCAGGTCCGGACACCCTGCGAGTGCCTGGCGTGCCATCCCGACATAGTCACTGGTCCGGTCCGACGGCGCTGCGACCAGCATCCGCATGCCATTCTGCTTCACCACAAACTCAAGTTCGTGGCTGCGGTAGGCCGGGTTGACGTTCACCAGGATGGCGCCGGCCTTGGCGGTGGCGTATTGCAGGAGAGTCCACTCGGCGCAGTTCGGGCTCCAGATGCCCACCCGGTCACCCTTGACGACGCCCGAGGCGAGGAGCGCACGGGCCAGGCGATCGACGTCGTCGTTCATTTTCGTGTAGCTCCATCGGCGGGCGTCCCCGCCGGGAACCGCCGCGGCCTCAATCAGCGCGTCGTGGAAGGGAAACCGGGCCACCACCCGCTCGAAGTTCTCGCCGATGGTTTCTTCAAGGAGCGGAACGTCAGTGTCCCCGGCTGTGAAAGCGCGCATGGTGGCACGCTACCAACATCCCGACCGGAGGAAAAGCATCCGCCCGGGGGCCGGTATTGTGAAATCCATGAGTGCACCCATCGACCTGCAGGCAACGTTCATCCCCAACGACGGCGAGTTCTTCCGTGTAAAGCTCGCCTTGGAAATCGCCATCGACGAGGTGGTGAACGAGGCCGGCTGCATCCGGTACGAGCTCACCGAGGCCACCGAGGAGAAGCTGGTCCTGACGGAACAGTGGGCGTCCGAGGAGGACTTGGAGAAGCATTCCAAAGGCATCGCCGTGCAGGACCTCAACGAATCGTTGAGCGCACTGCTGGCCGAGCCGGTGAAGATCGAACGGCTCTAACCCTCCACAAACTACAACGCGGGGTCACTTCGCGCCCAAAGAACCGAGGTTTTGGGCGCGAAGTGACCTCGCGTTGCAGTTAAGGGGGATCAGGCGTTCGGGATCTGGGTGCCATCCTGGGGGCCGGACGTCGTTCCGGCAGCCGCCGCGGCTTCCGCCTGCGAGCGCGCCACGTGGGCGTGGACCTCGTCCATGTCCAGCGCCTTGACGGCGTCAACAACCTGCTCCAACTGCTGGGCGTTCAGCGCACCGGGCTGGGAGAAGACCAGGACCTTTTCGCGGAAGGCCATCAGGGTGGGGATGGACGTGATGCCGGCCTCCGCGGCGAGCTGCTGCTCAGCCTCGGTGTCCACCTTGGTGAACAGGACGTCGGAGTGCTTCTCGGACACTGCGCTGTACGTGGGGCCGAACTGCTTGCACGGACCGCACCATTCAGCCCAGAAATCCACCAGGACAATGTCGTTGCCTTCGATGGTCGATGCGAACTGTTCACCTGTGATGTCTAAGGTAGCCATGGTTCCAACGGTACGCGAGCCGCAGGCGGATGTCCCGGCCGGAGCCGCCCTGTTCGCTGCCCGCGTCATCGGGAATATCCGCGGTGTCCCCGTGTACACCGGGCAGCGCGGCGCCTAACGTAGGGGTCAACAGCGCTGGCTGCCGGACAAAGGAGCATCCATGGTCACGGCTATCTCCACCAGGTCCCTCACGAAGAAATTCGGCCGGCGTGAAGTGCTGCACGGCGTGGATTTCAGCGTGGAGGTGGGCTCCGTGTTCGGCGTGATCGGTCCCAATGGCGCGGGCAAGACCACCACCATGCGCTGCCTGCTGGACATCATCCGCCCCACCTCCGGGGAAGTCCGGGTCCTGGGCAAGGATCCGCGACTGGGCGGTCCGGAGCTCCGCCGCCGGATCGGCTACCTGCCCGGTGAGCTGTTCCTTGAGGGCCGCGTGACCGGCCGCAAACTCCTGGCCCACTACGAGGCCATCAGCGGGCCGGTAGCTCCGGGCAGGATCGAGGCGCTGGCCGAGCGGCTGGGACTGGACCTCGACCGGCATACCCGCAAGCTGTCCAAAGGCAACAAGCAGAAACTCGGCCTTGTTCAGGCATTCATGCACAACCCCGAACTGCTGGTCCTCGATGAGCCCACCAGCGGGCTGGATCCGTTGGTGCAGCAGGAGTTCCATGCGATGGTCCGGGAAGCCCGGCAGCAGGGCCAGACCATCTTCCTCAGCTCCCATGTACTCAGCGAAGTCCAGCAGACCGCCGACACCGTGGCCATTCTCAGGGACGGCCGGATCATCGCCGTCGAATCTGTCAGCGGGTTGCGGGAAGGTGCCGTCCGGCACCTTCGGTTCTCGGCAAACGGGATAACAGCGCACGACGCCGGCGCGCTGCTGGGGGCGGTGCCCGGCGTCGGGCATGTGGAGGTACTGGAGTCCAACGGTACCGTCACGCTGTCAGCCACCTTGGCGGGCGCCATCCAGCCACTCGTCAAGGCCTTGGGCACCCTGCAGTTGAAGGACCTTGTCCTGGAGGAGCCTGATCTGGAGGAATCGGTGCTGCAGATGTATTCCAGCCCCGGGGAGTCAAGCTCCAAGTATTCGAGCCCCAGGAATTCAGCTCACCGGGAGTCCGCCAAGTGAGCGCCACCCTGCCGCTCTTCCGCCGCTCGTTCTTCGACAGCTGGCGCTCCACCCTCGCGTGGGCGGTCGGACTGGCCGGCGCCATATTGCTGTACCTTCCCCTGTACCCGTCCATTGGCGGGAGCGCACAGATGCAGGACATGATCGACGCCCTCCCGCCCGAAATGATGAAGGCCCTGAACTACGACCAGATCGCCACCGGCCCCGGCTACACCCAGGCGACGCTCTTCGGGCTGATCGGCTTCCTGCTGATGACTATCGCCTCGGTAGGGTGGGGCGCCGCCGCAGTGGGCGGCGACGAGGAATCCGGCCAGCTGGAGCTGACCCTCGCCCACGGGGTGACGCGGGTCCAGGTGGTGCTGGAACGCGCCATGGCCCTGTTGGTTCGGGTCCTGCTTCTCGCCGCGCTGGTCTTTGTGCTGGTCCGGTTGCTCAATGATTCCGCCCAGCTGGATATCCGCCCGGAGAACCTCTTTGGTGCGGCCGTGCTGTTTGCCGGGCTGGCGCTGCTGACCGGTGCCGCCGCTCTCTGTGCCGGCGCGGTGTCCGGCAGGCGCACCTACGGGCTGGCCGTGGGGGCCGCCGTCGGCGTTTTGGCATACGTCTTCAATGCGGTCGGGAGGCAGAGCCCGGACCTCGAGTGGCTGCTCAGCCTCAGCCCCTACCACTGGGCGTACGGGAACGCGCCCGTGGCCAACGGAGCGAACTGGGTTGCGGCCGGATGGCTGTGGGGCATCTCGGCGGCGCTGGTGGCTTTGGCTGCCTTGGCTGTCAGCAGGCGCGACGTCGGCACGTAGGTTGCGCCTGCCGAACCGCCTCCCGCCACGCGGATTCCGGGTCCTGCCGACCTGGCCGCGGCACGGCGCCGGGCAGCGGGCAGTCAGACCGTGGCGTCCCATAGGTGCGGCGCTGGGGTGCGGCTGCCAGGCAGGGCATTCGTCTCACGCCATTCGTGGATCCATTCCGGCAGCACCAGATCCGCCGGCGGCTGGCCGAACTCGCGCAGTATCTCCTCCTGGCTGACAGGTTTGCCTTTGCTGACCAGGCGGGTGGCGATGTAGGCACGCGCGTAAATCTCGCCGTCGGCCACCATGCGCTGCTCGAAATAGATGGCTTTGGCATCCAGGCCGACGATCTTCGTTTCAATGGTGTACCGCTGCCACAGCTGCAGCGACTTACGGAACGCAATGGTCTCCCCCGCCGCTACGGGGCTCCAGCGGCGCTGGCGCATCCTCTTCCACACGCCGCCGCGGACCATGAGGTCGAACCGGCCCAGGTCCATGAGGGAAAAGTACATGCCGTTGTTGACGTGCATGGCGATGTCGATGTCGGTGGGGAGGACCCGCAGCGGCAGGGACGAGGTGTCCCAGATGGTCAGCGCCGGGCGGCGGGCGGACGTGAACAGCATCAGGAGGGTGCGCAGAAGCAGGTGCATCCCCCCATGTTACTCATGGGTAACATGTTGGCAAATTCGGCGTCCCAGGCTGGTTGCCGCGGCCCTCGTGATGAGGTGCAGCCGCGCTCCAGGAGCGAGTATCAGCGAGATGGGCGCTGAGTAGGAAACTCAGGCCCGGCTAAGTAGGCCACAAAAATAATAGGGTAGCCCCTACTCGTGCCCGGCCGGCACGGCCTTCCTAGACTCGGAGTTCCTAGGGCCGAACAAAGTTGCCGGCGCATCCTCCAATGCTGGGGTGGGTGATGCCGCTTCATTGCGGAGCTTCCGTTTCTTCGTAAGCGGGCGCCTCCCATCGTGCGCTGAGGGTGCCGGCCGCAGCCGGGACCTCGCAGCGCATCACACGTTGCTCCGTCCTGCACATGTTGGTGGCATAGCCACGGGACCTGTTGCCGGGCCGACCCTCGATGGGCCACCTATGAACCAGTCGACCGTAAACAACACCGAAACACCCAGCCGAAACTTCGAAACAGACGTCCCAAGGGTCGATCTCATACCAGGCCGCAAACCGGTCAACAACAAGCTGTGGGCAGGCATGGCGAGCGCCGTTGTCGTCGCCGCAGTCAGCGTTGCCGCGTTGACGGGACCCGCCGCAACGACGCCCGGGGCACCTTCCGCCGTGGGAGCAATCACGACGGCGGATGCACCGGTTGAGCAAGCCGGTGAGCCGCTTGTCCCCGCACCCGTGGACGAACCCTCGACCGCATCGGCTGAACCGGGCGCCGTTGACCCTGCGTCGGTTCCAGCGGCAGCTGCCGCCCCGGCCGAGACACCAGCCCCACCGGCTCCTGAGTCTCCGCCGGCACTGGACACAAACCTCTACACCGTGGTCCCGGGCGACACCGTAGGCGGGATCGCAGCCCGGTACGGCGTGGACATGAACGCAATGCTCGCCGCCAACGGACTCGGTGGTTACAGCATCATTGTTCCCGGCCAGACGCTGAAACTGATCGGTCCCGCCGTCGCGGTTTCAGCAACTGCACCTGTGCAGGCCGCTGCTCCGGCGCAGGCGGCAATCGCGCCGGTTGCGGCGCCTGTCCCGGCGGCACCGGCCGTCCGGACCGTCTATGTAGCGGGCGCCGGTGGTCAGTCCATGGTTGACGCCTGCATCGGGCCGATCCACTACACGCCAAATGACGGGTACTCACTCTTCATCACGGAGCACGATTTCTGTGGCGGCTGGGCACGTTTCTCCGGGATTGGTGTGGGTGAAACCGTCATCATTCCCGGTTACGGCACGTACACGGCGACGGCACGGGGCCAGGTCCCCAATCCGGGCACCACGAATGACGTCATCCGGGTATTCGGCGGATTCCCGCGGGCCATCCTGCAGACGTGCATCCCCGGCACCAACCAGATGCTGCTGATCGCCCTGAACTGAGTTCGCTTGTTCGCGGTTCCGAACCTTTAAGGCAAGGAGCCGCGAACAAGGCTGTGTTGGAATTCGTTGGTGAAGCGTCTTGCTAGGCCGACATATGGTGGCGTTCGGAAATGTGCTCTACCAGCGCGCCCACCCGATCCTCGGCGTAGTTGCGTGCAATGTCACCCTGGCTGATGATGCCAACCAGCTTGTGGTCGGCAATGACCGGGAGCCGCCGCACCTGGTGCCGTTCCATCACCTCGATGGCTGTATCAACACTTGCATCAGCGTCAACCCAGTGGGGCTTGCCCGAGGCGAGCTCGCGGGCCATCATGTCGCGGGGGCTGCGGCCGGCGGCTACGCACTTGAGCACAATGTCGCGGTCTGTGACCATGCCCTTCAACTTGCCGTCATCGCCGCAGATCGGCAGTGATCCGCAATCCAGGTCCAACATCATCCGTGCGGCATCTTCGAGCGTCTGCTCTTCCTTGATACAACGCGCATCCGTGGTCATGAATTCACGTACAGCACTCATTGGTCCTCCTTCATCGATGGATTATCGACGCAGGCATCGGGGCACATGCGCCGATGTTGCCAGACTACGCCCGGCCCGGAGTACCTGTCGACGGCGGTTTTTTAGGCAGGCTTCCCTAGCTTTTCCCCGACTTACGGTCTTTTCCCCGGGGAACGCCGCGGGGAATAGACCGTTGGCCGGGGAGTGCCGGACCCGCCCGTCCTGGGAGCGGGCACCCGGGTAAGCCGGGCTGGGAACGCCGGGGCCGCCGGCCTATTCCGAGGCACAAAAAAGCCTCCGGAACCTGGTGGTTCCGGAGGCTTTTCCTTGGGTGGCAGATGAGGGATTCGAACCCCCGTAGGCGTTGCCAGCTGATTTACAGTCAGCCCCCTTTGGCCGCTCGGGTAATCTGCCGAACTTCAAAAGAAGATCACCCCCGGCTGCAGTCTGCAGAACGTCCGCTTCCGGTTCGTTCCGCTTCCAGTAACCGCGGGCAAGACAACTTTACAGAACTTCTGCCGAAGAATCGAATTGAGCCGTTCCGTCATCGAGACTGGCCCTAAAAGCCGCGTGTTTCCGCGGGAAGAACCGGAAAATCAGGCTTCGCCGAGAATGCGTCCAGCGAGCTTTGCCTCGAACTTCAGCGCCTGCTCTTCGGTGATTTGGTTCAGCTGGACTGCCCGCCGGAGATCCTCGCTGACGCCGTCCATGCGGGCGGATGCATCCGGGACGGGGCTGAATATGATGGACCCTGCCAGGGCGGCGGCCGCGACGGAGGTGGCTGCGGTGGCAACTGCTCCGGCAGCAACGGCGGTTGATCGGGTGACGTAACGGACGGCCTTGTTTGGCATTGCTTCCCTTTCGTGCTTCTTCCAACTCGTTCAACTCTCCCCTGCCCGGCTTCGTTCCCGCCGGGCGTCCGCTATGAGGGAACTGTGAATCGATCCGTGCCACTCCTGGGGCATCCGTATTAGGCTGGAATGCAGAGATCAACGCCCTCCGGAGCCAAGGCGAGGGCAACCATCAGCATGAGGAGAGTCATGGCAGGCGAGTCAACGTTCGACGTCGTAAGCAAAGTGGACAAGCAGGAAGTGGCCAACGCGCTGAACCAGGCGCAGAAGGAACTGACCCAGCGCTACGATTTCAAGGGCGTGGGGGCCGAGGTTGATTTCAGCGGCGAGAAGATCCTGATGAAGGCCAACTCCGAGGAGCGGGTCCTGGCTGTGCTGGACGTGCTTCAGTCCAAGCTGATCCGCCGCGGCATCTCGCTGAAGTCCTTGGACACCGGCGAGCCGTTCGCGTCCGGCAAGGAATTCCGGCTGGAAGCTTCCATCAAGGAAGGCATCGAGCAGGATCTGGCGAAGAAGATCAACAAGAAGATCCGGGACGAGGGGCCCAAGGGCGTCAAATCCCAGATCCAGGGCGATGAACTCCGTGTCTCCTCCAAGTCCCGCGATGACCTTCAGGCGGTCATGGCGCTGCTCAAGGACTTCGACGAAGCCGACCTGCAGTTCGTTAACTTCCGCAGCTAGGACACCGGCCCGGCGCCAGGACACAGGAACGGGCTGGGGACACCGGAATTCCGGCGTCCCCAGCCCGCTGGGTGCCCGGCCGCGTGGGTGCCCTACTGAAACGCGGGCGACGGCGGCGCCTGGGTTAACCAGTTAGCGTCAGTTAAGCGGCCGGCCGGCCATCCGTTCCAGCCGCGTGATCCGGTCCCCCATGGGCGGATGCGTGGCGAACAGCTTGGTCATGGTCCCGCCGCGGAACGGGTTGGCGATCATCAGGTGGGATGCGTTGACCAGCTTCTGATCCTGCGGCAGGGGCGCAATCCGCACACCCTGCTCGATCTTGTGCAGGGCTGAGGCGAGCGCCAGCGGATCGCCAGTGAGCTGCGAACCGTCCTCGTCGGCGTCGTACTCCCTGGTCCGGGAGATGGCCAGCTGGATCAACGAGGCCGCGAAGGGCGCCAGGAGCGCCATGGCCAGCATGGCCAGCGGGTTGGAGTTGCGCCGGTCGCCGCCGAAGAAGAGCAGCATCTGGCCCACGGAGGTGATCACGCCGGCGACGGCGGCCGCCACCGAGGACGTGAGGATGTCCCGGTTGTACACGTGCATCAGCTCGTGCCCCAGGACCCCGCGCAGTTCCCGGGCGTCGAGCAGCTGCAGGATCCCTTCGGTGCAGCAGACGGCCGCGTTCTTGGGGCTCCGGCCCGTGGCAAAGGCATTGGGGTTCATAGTGGGCGAGAGGTAAATGCGCGGCATCGGCTGGTTTGCCCGGACGGAGAGTTCCCGGACGATCTGGTACAGCTGCGGCGCCTGGGCCTCAGTCACGGGGTAGGCCTGCATGGAGCGGATGGCGATCTTATCGCTGTTCCAGTAGCCGTAGGCCGTGGTGCCCACACCCACCAATGCCATGATCCAGATGGGTGCCGCGCTTCGGGTGTTGAGCCCGATCAGGCCGCCCAGCCCCAGAAGCACGGCCCAGAGCACCCCGAAGAGCGCCACAGTCTTCAGTCCGTTGTAATGCTTGTGCACGTCCCCACTCCTCGATGCCGCCCTAACAAGGCAGGGCCCTACGGCACAGGGCTATGTGCATCGTACTTCCGGAAACCCGGCTGCAACTGAGAAACCAGCCAGGCCACCAGCACGCACAATGCCCCGCCCAAAGCAGGACCCAGCCCTCACTCAAAATCTTAGTCCCGCCGCCCGCCAGCAGGTCGCCCACGCGGGGGCCGCCGGCCACCACCACAATGAAGACCCCCTGGAGCCGTCCGCGCAGGTGGTCAGGGGCGGCCGCCTGCAGGATGGTGTTGCGGAAGACAGCACTGATTGAGTCTGCGATCCCGGCGAGGGCACAGCACGCGGCCGCAGGTACCAGCCAAAGCGAGGCACCATCGTCGTCCGTCCGGCCGGCCAGGAGCACCACCACACCAAAGCCGGCAATGGAGGCGCCCCAGCCCATGACGGACCACACCACCGCGCTCCCCTGCCACCGGACCCGGCCCAAGGGTCCGGAAAAGAGCCCGGCCAGGAAGGCGCCCACGGCGGTGGAGGCCAGCAGGATGCCCACCGTTGATTCGCCGCCGCCGATCATCAGTGCACCGATGGCCGGCATCAACGCCCGCGGCTGGGCCAGGATCATGGCCACGAGGTCGATGATGAACGTCATACGCAGGTTTGGCCGCGTGCCCAGGAAACGGAATCCCTCAACAACAGACCGGATCCCTGCCCTGCCTGCATTCCCTGAGGGTGGAATAGACGGCAGGCGGAATACGGCCCACAGGACAAACACAAAGCAGATGAGGTCGATGGTGTAGGTCCAGCCGAAGCCCACCCACGCCACCAGCACGCCGGCCAGCAGCGGCCCTATTGTCATGGCCAGACCGAACGTGATCATGTTCAGCGCGTTGGCGGCGGGAAGCAACTCCTTGCGGATGAGCGTGGGGATGATGGCACTGCGTGCCGGCTGGTTGATGGCCTGGGCACCGCTCTGGAGCGCCACCAGGAGGTAGAGGATCCAGATGTTTCCAAGCTGAAGCCAGGACTGGAGGGCGATCAGCCCGGTGGTCAGCCACAGGACCGAACTGGCCAGCAGCGCCACCGTGCGGCGGTTATGCGAATCGGCGATGGAGCCGCCCAGCAGCCCGCCGAACACCAGCGGCACCAGCGCGAAGACGCTGAGCAGGCCTACATAGAAGCTGTCCTGCGTGAGCCGGTACACTTCGAGGCTGACGGCCACCAGGGTGAGCTGACTGCCCACTGCCGCCACGGCGGACCCCAGCCAGAGACGACGGAACGCCGGGCTCTCCCGGAGCGGCGTGATGTCGGCCAGCAATTTCCCCACCCCGCCACCCTAATGGGGACATCCCCGTCCGGATGTCCCACACGCTTGGTATCCTCAGGCGGGAAGGAGTTGGCCAATGAATCTATCCAGGCGGCTGCTTTACGCATCGGAAATCTGGGAGGTGGCCCGGCCCCGCACCGTGCTGACCGCAGGGCACGTACTCATCCGGCTCAGCAACCCTGCCATTGCGTTCGATCTCCGCTCCGCAGCCGATTGGCTCCTGTGCCATAAGGCCGCCCGACAGGCTCTTGCGGACATCCTCGGCGCCACGCGCTGCACCGTATTGTTTGCGCACCAGTGGCACCCCATTGGGGCGGCCATCGGAGAGCCTGAGGTGGAGTCCTCCACGCCCACGTTCCACCTGTTCGGGCGCTGGGACGGCGAGACGGCCAGCCCGGGCGAACAGCTGCTGCTTCCCACCCAGCGGCGGGTGCCCGTGGCACCGGAAGAGCTCTTAAAGTACGACGACGGCCTGCGAGCCGCCCTGCGCCGCGCGGCTGTGGAGCGCTCCACAGAGCCTGAGCCGCGTATTGACGGCACCCTCCCGGAGATACTGTTGAGGCCTCCTGAGGTTAAGGCCGGGCGGCACCATACGGTGCTGTCCCCGGCGTCGGACGGTGCCCTGACACCCGGTCACCTGCTGGCCCTGGCGGCCTCCGTGCAGGAACTGACGGATCGCCCCGGAGTCACGGGGCTCAGCTGCGTGGCACCGGATCCGGGTGCCGGACGGCTCGAAGTCCACGCCTTGGGCCGCTCGGCGGGCGAGTCCGTCAACCCCCTTCAGGAATTCCTTTCGTTGCCAAGTGTTAACCCAGCCTTATTATGACGAGCTCATAATAAGTGCAATACTGGAGTCATGACGGAACACCTAGGCGGCCATGATGCATGGGCTGCTGCCCTGCGGTCCCACGGCCGCCGCGTGACCAAGCAGCGGCTGGCCGTGCTTGCCGCCGTCGAACACCACCCGCACTCACCGGCGGAGAGCATCCTTGCTGCAGCGCGGGCTGAGCTTCCCGAGCTCACCGCACAGTCCGTCTACGTGGTCCTGGGCGACCTCACCGACCTTCACATGCTGCGCCGCTTCGAGCCGCCGCACTCTCCCGCCCTGTATGAGACCCGCGTCGGCGACAACCACCACCACGCCATCTGCATCAGCTGCGGCCGCGTGGAGGACGTGGAATGCGCCGTCGGGCATGCGCCCTGCCTCACGCCGCACTGGGATGAGAAGGCCAAACCCATGACCATCCAGATCGCAGATGTGATGTACCAGGGCATCTGCCAGGACTGCCAGCAGTCCCAACAGCTTCCTTCTGAACGTAACCAAGTAATCGAGAAATAGGAGAACAATGACTGCCATTTCAACCACCCAGTCAGGTGCCCCCGTCACGTCCGACGCGCACTCCCAGTCAGTTGGTGCCGACGGTGCCATCATCCTGACGGACCACTACCTGATCGAAAAGCTCGCGCAGTTCAACCGCGAGCGCGTGCCGGAGCGTGTGGTGCATGCCAAGGGCGGCGGCGCTTTCGGAACGTTCAAGACCACTTCGGACGTCTCCAAGTACACCAAGGCAGCATTCCTGCAGCCGGGTGTTGAGACGGACATGCTGATCCGTTTCTCCTCCGTTGCGGGCGAAAGCGGTTCCCCCGACACCTGGCGCGATCCTCGCGGTTTCGCCGTCAAGTTCTACACCAGCGAGGGCAACTACGACCTCGTAGGCAACAACACCCCCGTCTTCTTCATCCGCGACGGCATCAAGTTCCCGGACTTCATCCACTCCCAGAAGCGCCTCCCGGGCACCCACCTGCGCGACGCCGACATGCAGTGGGACTTCTGGACCCTGTCCCCCGAGTCCGCACACCAGGTCACCTGGCTCATGGGCGATCGCGGCCTGCCGGCCTCCTGGCGCGAAATGCAGGGCTACGGCTCCCACACCTACCAGTGGATCAACGCCGAGGGCGAGCGCTTCTGGGTGAAGTACCACTTCAAATCCAACCAGGGCGTCAAGGCCATGACGGGCGATCAGGCCGAGGAACTGGCCGGCTCGGACGCGGACTTCTACATCCGTGACCTGCAGGAAAACATCGCCG
>JBDTQQ010000025.1:0-12634 GCA_039932075.1 Pseudarthrobacter sp.
AGCACCGTTTGTGCGGTTGTGTGGGCCCAGGTGCCGCCGGGTCGTTTGACGGCCACGATGGTGACGCCGAACTTGTCCCGGAGTCCGAGTACGCCCAGGGGCCGGTCTCGGACGGCGGCAGGCGGGCTGGTGCGGATCATGACGAAGTCGTCCTCGAATTCCACATAGTCAAGAATCGAGCCCAGGACCAGGTGTGCGACGCGCTTGCCCATGTCGTGTTCGGGCCGGATGACGTGCTCGACTCCGAGCTGGCCCAGGATTTCGGCGTGAGGCTCGCTGATGGCTTTCGCCCAGATCTGGGGGCGCTGGAATTTCAGGATCCGGGAGGTCGTCAGGATGCTGGCTTCGATGTCCGAGCCGATCCCGACCACCGCCCGGTCGAATTCATGGACCGAGAGCTGGCGCAGCACCTCTTCCTTGGTCGAGTCCGCCCGGACCACATGGGTGAGGAGCCCGTTGAAGGACTGGACGATTTCCTCGTTGGCGTCGATGCCGAGCACCTCGGTGCCCTGCGCCTCCAGCTCCAGGGCCAGCGAACCGCCAAAGCGGCCCAGCCCGATGACCACGACCGAGGACGCCTTGGCGCTGTCCGAAGCCGCATGGGACGAAAAGATGTTCCTAGCCAATGAGGGGCCTTTCCTTGGGGTATTCGTAGAGCGGGGGTCGTTCACGCAGGGCCAGGGCCGCTCCGAGCGTGACCGGACCCAGCCTTCCGACGAACATCAGAAAAATGAGGACGAATTGTCCGGCCGGCGGCATCGCCGCCGTGATGCCGGTGGACAGCCCGACCGTTGCGAAGGCCGAAACGACTTCGAACAGTATCCGCTCCTGCCCGAAGTCGGTGATCAGCATCAGGAACATCGTCGAGCCGGCAACCAGGGCGATCGCCAGGAGCACGACGGTGATGGCCTGGCGGTGCACCGCGCGGGACAGCCGCTTGCCAAAAATGTTCACGGCCGTTCCGCCCTGCAGCTCGGTACTGAGAATGAAGAAGAGCACAGCGAAAGTGGTGATCTTCAAGCCGCCTGCCGTACCGGCCGGGCCGCCGCCGATGAACATCAGTATGTCCATCCCCAGCCACGAGACCGGATTCATCTGGGCTATATCGACGCTGTTGAAGCCTGCGGTGCGGGTAACGACGGATTGGAAGAAGCCGGCCAGCATGCGTTCGGCAGGATGGAGGCCGCCCAGGGTTGCCGGGTTGGCCCATTCAACGGCGGTGAGGAACACGGTCCCGCCGGCCAGGAGGATGCCCGAGCCGACGAGGACGAGTTTGGTGTTCATGCTCCAGTGGATCGGACGCCGGTATTGCCGGCCCAGTTCGAAGAGGACGGGGAATCCGAGTCCGCCGATGATCACGGCGGCGGCGATCGGCAGGCAGATCCAGGGATCGCCTACAAACCCCATCAGGTTGTCCGAGTACAGGGCAAAGCCGGCGTTGTTAAAGGAGGAGATTGAGTGGAATACGCCGTGCCAGACCGCCTCGCCCAGCGAATAGCCGTACCCGGCCATAAAGCGGACCGTGAGAATCAACGCCAGCGCGGCTTCCACGATCACACTGATGAGTAGAACTCCGACCAGCACGCGGCGGACGTCACCGAAGCCGCTGCTTTTCGTTTCGGCGGCGGCAGATATCCGCGACTTCAGGCCCAGCCGCCGTGCGGTCAGGACCCCGAGCAGTGTGCCGAAGGACATCACGCCGAAGCCGCCGATCTGGATCAGGACGAGGATGACCACCTGGCCGAAGCCGCTCCAGAAGACGGGTGTGTCCACGGTGATCAGGCCGGTGACGCAGATCGAGGACGTGGCGGTGAACAGCGCCTCCAGCAACGTGGCCCCGCCCCCGCCTGCCTTGGACACCGGGAGCAGCAGGAAGCCGGTTCCAACAACAACCGCTCCAGCGAACCCCAACACTATGACCTGGGCGGGATGACGGGGAGCAAACGCCTTGAGGGCCGTCGAGAGCGTCCCGGAGGTTCCTCTGGCTGCCGTCGAGGTGTTGTGCCCAAGGGAGGCCAGAACGCTCTTGACAGCGCGAACGAAGTGCATGGCCGTCACGCTATCACCGGAAACCAGCTGGCCCGCATGGGAGGGTGTCAGGGTATCCCGGTTTAGACCCGTCTTCGCCGCCGAATTTCTCGGCGGGCAGGTTCGCCAGCGTCGCAGGCCACGCCCCGGCATCCCGGCAGCACCTGTGGCAAAAGCATTTTGTCCTTACCATTTGCTGCTGCCCTTCGGCCGTTGACCGTGTTTTAGTCGCGGACGTCCCGCTGTGATTGAGTGGAGCCATGCCTTTTCGCTGGTCCGGCCGGGCCGTCCAAACTATCTCCGCAGCAGCCATGAGTGCGCTGCTGCTGACCAGCGCCATGAAGCACTTCCGCGAGCCGCGCTTCTTCGCCCAGGTGGTCCCGGATTACATCTGCCGCGAAACTCCGGATACCGGCGTGGCAGCCGCGGACACCGGCGCTGAGGCTGGCCGGGAACCTGCCGGTGCCGGGAAGAACACGCACGACGGCGGCGATCGGCCTTTGGCGGTTATGACCCGGGAGGAATGGATTGCGGTGAGCGGCCTGCTTGAGGCTGGTGCCGCCGTCGTACTCCTGATACCTGCCACGCGGCGGGTGGCGGCCACCGCCATCACGGGAATGTTCACTGTGTTCGTGGCCGGCCACGTGGATGCGCTGCGCCGCGCCTATGGCCCCACGGGCTCGCCGGCCCAGCGCAGGGCGCATGCCGTCAGGCTTCCCCTTCAACTCCCGCTCATCCTGTGGGCCTGGAGCCTGCGAGCCGCCCCGGCCCGGCCGCAGCAGTGAAGATTCTCGCGTCGCCTGCCGTCCGGGTGGGCATGTCCATCAGCATCGCCACCGGCCTTTACGGTATCTCTTTCGGTGCCCTGTCCGTCACGTCCGGCCTCGATTTTTGGCAGACCATGGCGCTTAGCCTCCTGCTGTTCAGTGGTGGTTCCCAGTTCGCGTTCATCGGCGTGGTGGCCGGCGGCGGGTCCGGCATAGCGGCGATGAGTGCAGCCACGCTGCTGGGCATGCGCAACGGCATCTACGGAATGCAACTGAATGCTTTGCTGCAACCGAGGGGATGGCGGCGATACGTTGCCGCGCAGGTCACCATTGACGAGTCGACGGCCACAAGCACAGGGCAGACCGATCCAGGGGAGCAGAGGCGCGGCTTCTGGACCGCGGGCATTGGCATCTATGTGCTCTGGAACCTCTTCACGGCCGTCGGGGCCCTCGCCGGCAGCGGCCTGGGAGACCCGAAGCAGTGGGGCCTGGACGGTGCAGCGGTTGCCGCCTTCCTCGCTCTGTTGTGGCCCCGGCTCAAGGGGTTCGAACCGGCCGCGATCGCCGTGGCATGTGCGCTGGCGACGGTCCTCGCAGTGCCCTTCGTTCCTGCCGGCGTGCCCATCCTGATCGCAGCACTGGTGGCCGCGGTGATCGGATGGTTCAGCCACGGCCGCAGCGATGAAGGCCTTGAGCCGGATGTGGATCCCTACCAGGAGCCCCACGGCCACGGCAGGACCCGGGAGGCAAGCTCATGAATCTGTGGTTCTGGCTGCTGCTGGCGTGCGTCCTTGCCTACGCGTGGAAGCTAATGGGCTACCTGGTCCCTGCGAAGCTGCTGGACGACCCCAGGATGTCCCGCGTGGCCGGGACCATGACAATCGGCCTGCTTGCGTCCCTGACTATCGTCAATGCCGTGGCCTCCGGGCAGTCCCTGGCCGCCGATGCCCGGTTGGGGGCCCTGGCCGCGGCCGCCGTTGCACTAGCCTTCCGGGCGCCGTTCCTGCTGGTGGTGATCGTCGGCGCTGCCACCGCCGCCCTCCTGCGGTTAATTGGGTGGAACTGAGCGCAAGACCTAGTGGCGCGCCGCACAATCGCTGTACCATAATGCTGGCTATGCAGTTGGCCATGGATTCTCCTGAGAGCGCCAACCATGGAAATAAACCTGCACGTAGCCCGGACCAGACCCGGAAAGCCCCGTCACCACACGGCCGCCGGATGGCGCGCAGGCTTGCCGGTCAAGCGCTTCTTCACCCGGTTCAGGTCCATCGCCGACTTGCCGCCTGAAGACCTTGACTTCCTCTCTGAACGCATAAGACTGGCTTTGGATGTCACTCAGGAGCCGGGCATGGCCGCGCTGCATGCTGCGGTCCGGGCCGAGCTCAACAACAGGGAAACATCGTCGAACGACTGACGCCCCGACGAGGTTTAGCTGTGACTTGGCAGTCGCGGCCGGAGAGGAGCCAGGTTAAATGAACGAACAGGCGGAGCACCAGGGATCGAACGCCGAAGGCGGCGCCGAACACCGAGGTTCGGAACCGAAGTCCCGGTCCAGCTATGTCAAGAGCGCCTCCGAGGCCACCAGGGAGTTGCGGGACACCTCCCGGCGCCGCCGTGACGCCGAGGAGAAGCTGCAGCAGCATTTGCGGGAAGCCAAGGAGCACGTCCCTCATCACCACCCCGGTGAGGTGCCCCTTGAAGTGCCTAAGGCGGAGATAAACCCCGAGCCGGACGAGGATGACTAGGCCGGTAGGGTGCGTCCGGACCTGGCCCTGGGTGGGTAAGCCCCAAGAAAAAGACCCGGAGGCAACGCCGGCTGAAAGTGATTCGTCACGTTCAGTTCAGACGGCAGGCCTCCGGGTCCACATCAGTTTGGGGTCCAAAAGTTGGGTCCAGGTCAGTCGCGGACCACGTCAAAGCCACCTAAGCGGACTGTTCATCCCCGGGAGGTGCCGTGCGGCGGGCGCTTTCTTCGACGGCCAGCTCGTACCACACCTGCGCACCGAGGTCCGGGGCCGGTGTGTCGAGGTTCTGGTACAAGGCATCCAGCAGATTCGCCAGCTCTTCTGCTTCCAGGGTGGGGAGGACTTCTTCCGGTCCGCGCGGATCGTTGATGACCTGGGAAAGCTTTGAGTGGTTCATCACGGGCTCACTGTTTCGGGTTGAGTGCCAAAGACGTGACGCATTTTTAACTCCCTCTGATTGTTCAGAGGCTGACTGCGTAACCCACATCGAGTCTAGGCTAACGGCTCGGGACTCACAATGCTGGCAGCCCGGGGATGGAAAACAGTAGCGTGTCCAAGCGGGCACTGATGCCAACTGCAGGGTCAGCTGAACTTGTCAGCTGAACTGCGGACCCTGGATCTGCGAAGCGGGCAGCGGGACATGGGCTGGCAAGGGGCGTCCGGTCCGTTCAGTCCGGATGGCGTCCTCGATGAGCGCCACCGGACGGCGCCAAGCATCGGAGCCGGGCTCCATGGTGTCCACCACGCCGATCAGCATGGCAAGCAACCGGAACATGTCCGTCTTGGAAATGTCCGAACGAAGGGTGCCTTGTCCCTGGCCCCGGACCAGGAGGACTCCGATCGATTCCATCAGGGATCCGGTGATTCCCGTGAGAAGTTCGCGGCGACCTGCCACGGCACCCAGGAGGTTCGCATCTGTACTGGCGGCGGCCATAATCGCCTCGACGACGCGGAGCAGCCCCGCCGCGGCGTCCATGCCCGCCAGCGCTTCGACCAGCACGGGATCCACTGTCTCCCGGAGTTGTCGGTTGAGGGCGGCCAGGACCAGCTCCTCTTTATCGGCAAAATTCCTGAACAGCGTCGCGGGCCCCACTCCGGCCGTCGCAGCGATGGTCTGGAGGGGAACGTCCGGGCCGTGCTCGCGGAAGCACTGGCGGGCAGCCAGGATGATCTTGTCCACGTTCCGGGCAGCGTCTGCGCGTAGTGGCTTGCGGACGACAGCTGTGCTCATCCGGTCAGGTTAGCAACGCCGCAGGCCTTGGTCATGGTTACCGGAGGGTAGGGAGTTATGTGACGTTCGTGGGCCCTCCCGGACGGTTGCCAGTGTCCGGACGCATGACAGACTTGCCTTATGTTGCTTGCATTTTCAGTCGCCCCGTCCGGTACGGCCGCCGGGGGATCCCGCCCCACCGATGCCTCCGTCCACGACGCCGTCGCAGCCGCCGTGAGGATCGTCAGGGAGTCGGGCCTGCCGAACCACACGGACTCGATGTTCACCACGATTGAGGGCGAATGGGACGAGGTATTTGACGTCGTCAAACGTGCCACCGAAGCGGTGGGCCAGTTCGGCAGCCGCGTCTCCCTTGTCATCAAGGCGGACATCCGGCCGGGTTACGAAGGCGAGCTCGGCGCCAAGGTGGACCGCCTGGAAAAGGCCCTCGCTGACGGTTCCTAGACCGGCGTGTGGCTGCGTGTCAGACTGTGGCCATGTTTGAGCACAAGACCCAGCCGGGCTGGGTGGCAGTGGAAGAATTCCTCACGGCAACGGTGGTGCATCCCGACGCCGCGTTGCAGCGGGCCGTAAGCTCCGCCGTCGAGGCCGGGATGCCGCCCATCGAGGTGACGCCCAATGCCGGCCAGTTCCTCAAGCTCCTGGTGCAGATTTCCGGCGCCCGGCGGGTACTGGAGATCGGGACGCTGGCGGGCTTCAGCAGCATCTGGATGGCCCGGGGACTTCCCGACGGCGGCAGGCTGGTGACGTGCGAATTCCTCACCAAACACGCGGACATTGCCAGGGCCAACGTGGAAGCGGCCGGGCTCGGCCACAAGGTTGAGATCCGGGTGGGCGCAGCGCTGGACACTTTGGCAGCGCTGCGGGCGGAAGGCCAGGAGCCCTTCGATTTTGTGTTCATCGATGCGGACAAGGAACACGACGCCGACTACCTCGACTGGGCTGTGCGCCTGGGCCGGCCCGGAACCGTTGTTGTGCTGGATAACGCGGTGTGGGAGGGGGCAATCCTGGATCCGTCCATCGACGACATCAACGCGCCGGGGATCATCAGCGCACTGGAACTGCTGGGGGAGCACTCGCAGCTTGATGCCACCGTGCTTCAAACAGTCGGGTCCAAAGGCTGGGATGGGTTCGCCTTGGCGCGGGTCCGCTGAGGAGCATTTCCTAAGTATGCTTAGAATTATTCTCCGGCCGAAAGTCCGGTCCGGAACGGGCACCTGCAGTGGAGGAATTCGATGAAAGCGTCACCCACCCTCGCCAGCAACCTTCAGATGGTCCTCACGGACCTGGTGGAACTCCATATGCAGGGCAAGCAGGCCCACTGGAACATCGTGGGCACCAACTTCCGCGACCTCCACCTGCAACTCGATGAAATTATCGCCAGTGCGCGCCTTTTCGCTGACCAGGCGGCGGAACGGATGCGGGCTTTGCATGCCCTTCCTGACGGCCGAAGCCAGACCGTAGCTGCAGGCACCCGCCTGGAGAAGTTGCCGGGAGGGCTGATTTCAACGAAGGACGCCGTCAAGCTCGTTACAGCCAGGCTGGAGCGGACGGTCAAGACCATGCGGGATGTCCACGATGAGGTGGACGATGAGGATCCCACCAGCGCGGACCTGCTCCACGCGGCCATCGAGCGGCTGGAACAGCTGGCCTGGATGGTCAACGCTGAAATCATGGCACCCTCGGCGGCCGTCACCGAACCGGCGGAGAAATAGTCCTGGGCGCCGAGGCCCGGGAAGTGGCTGAGCAGCACAGCTTTCCCCGACCCGTCCGGCTGGTTTCAACTGCAACCGACCTTGCCCGATATGGCGACCTGCTCGACGCCGTATCTTCCGCGGCGGGGGATGTGAAGGCACTGCTGGCCCTGGCCGGAGACGCGGGAAACAGCTGGCCGAAGCCGGGGCAGGGCCAGACGGGCCTCCTTTGGGAGCTGCTGGCTTCGGTGGCCAGTGTGGATGTGGCCGCCGGCCGAATTTTCGAGCCCCACCTGGATGCGCAGGCCATCCTGGCCCAGGCCGGCCATCCGCCAACCGAGCGCGGCGGGCTGTGGGGAGTCTTCGCCGCCGAAGGACCCGGGACACGTCTGGAAGCAAAGGCCGACGGCGGCGGCATCCTGCTGAGCGGCGCCAAACCGTGGTGCTCACTGGCGCCGCTTCTGGACCGTGCCATCATCACCGCCCACACCGAAACCGGGGGACGGGCCGCCTTTGCCGTGGATCTCCGGCACTCCGGCGTGACGTGCGAGGTGCCCGTGTGGGTGGCGCGCGGCCTGCGGGAGATCCCCAGCGGCACGGTGCATTTCAGCCGGGTGCCGGCAGTTCCCCTGGGCGGGGATGACTGGTACTTCAGCCGCCCCGGTTTTGCCTGGGGCGGCATGGGGGTGGCCGCATGCTGGCTCGGCGGGGCGGTGGCCGTGGCCAGGGGCTACCGGGAATCCTTGCGTGCCGCTGCCGGGAAGGGCCGGGAACCCGACCAGCTCGCGTTCGCCGCATTGGGGGAGGCAGACCGGATCCTGACCTCCACCCTCCGGTACCTGGGCCGCACAGCAGAACTGATCGACGGCGGGGATGGCAGCCCGGAGGCTGGGCACAGCGCGTGGAGCGACGCGTTGCGCGTGCGCGGGACGGTAGCCGCCGCCGTCGAGCGTGTGCTCTCCTTGGTCAGCACGAACCGGGGGCCGGGGCCGCTGGCGTTCGACGAAAACTATGCCAAGCGTATGGCCGACCTGGCGCTGTATGTGCGCCAGCACCATGCCATGAGGGATGACGCCCAGTTGGGAAAACTGACGCTCACGGGGGAGACCCCTTGGTGACCTTCTCGCATACGGACCGGGGCACGGACGAAAGGGACTGGGCTGCAAGCGGGCTGCCGGCTTTGGCGGAGCTGCCTCTCGGACCGGAGGAGTTCGGCACCATGCGGTTTGTGGTGCTGGCGGCCCACCCGGATGACGAAACCCTCGGCGCGGGCGGCCTCCTGTCGCTGCTGCACTCCTCGGGCGCCGAGGTCGACGTGCTGCTCTGCACTGCGGGCGAGGCCTCGCATCCTGACTCCACCACCATGGCGCCCGAACAGTTGGCAGCCGTGCGGATAGAGGAATTCGGCTCAGCGATGGAGATACTGGGATTGGCCGGGCACTGGCGTTTCCTGGGGCTGCCCGATGGTGGCCTGAACGAACGGCAACCGGAGATCTCCGCGCAGCTTAGGGAAACCATCAAGCGGCACGCTGTTCACCCCGGGCAACCGGAGCAGCTGGCGATCGTGGCTCCCTATCGCGCCGACGGCCACGCCGACCATAACGCCGTGGGCAACGCCGCCGCGCAAGTCGCCCTTGAAGACGGGCACGCCCTGCTGGAATATCCCATCTGGTACTGGCTGTGGGCCTCCCCGGAAGACCCTGCCTGGCGCTCTTGGGCACGGCTTCCCCTCGACACTGAACAGCAGGCGACCAAGACAGCCGCCATGGGCGCCCACACCAGCCAGACACGGCCATTGTCTGCACTGGCTGGCGACGAGGTGCTGCTTGGAGAGGACTTCCTGAAACATTTCCAGCGCCCTTTTGAAACGTTTGCCTGGAATCGTGCCGTCCCGGCAAGCACGGCCGATAGGGGCTCGGCCACACCCGTTGCGCCGCACACGAGCGCGGAGGCGCAACGGATTTTTGATGGTGTGCACTCGGAGTCCCAGGACCCCTGGCACTACACCACCCGTTGGTACGAGCGCCGGAAGCGTAGCCTGACGCTCGCCGCCCTGCCCCGGGAAAATTACGAGTCGGGCCTGGAAATCGGATGCTCAATCGGCACCCTGACCGCCGAGCTGGCCACCAGGTGTGCCAGCCTGCTGGCCGTTGACGCCAGCAGCACTGCCCTGAAACTTGCCGCAGAGCGCCTCGCAGCCTTTCCCGGTGTCGCCACCCGGCAGCTGACCCTGCCGGCTGAGTGGCCCGAGGGCCGCTACGACCTGGTGGTGGTCTCCGAGGTGGGGTACTACCTTGCGCCGTGGGAGCTAGATCAGCTGCTGGAGCGAATCCAGTGGTCCATGGCCCCGGGTGGCACGCTGCTGCTGTGCCATTGGCGGCACCCGATTTCAGGGTGGGAGCTCGACGGCGACTCGGTGCACGCGCTGGCCCGGAACCGGCTGCGCTGGCGCACCGCAGGGCTGTACCAGGAACGAGATTTTGTGCTGGAAACGCTGGTGGCACCTGGCGATTCCGGCTCGTTGGAGGCCTGAGATGGAGCGCATCGGGCAGGTAGCCGTGGTGATTCCGGTCCACAACGAGGAACAGCTGTTACCTGGCGCGCTCGCTGCCGTGGGCACCGCTGCCGATGCCCTGCAAGCGCATCGGCCGGACACCGCCGTGTCCGTCCTCGTGGCGCTGGATAGCTGTACTGACGGTTCGGCGGCAGTTGCTGCGCACCTGGCAGCCGTGGACCGCCGCATCAGTCTTTTGCAGGTGTCGTTCCGCAGCGCCGGGGGAAGCCGGCGCGCAGGCAACCGCGCCGCACTGCTGGCAACCAAAGAACAGGGCCTGCCGTATGCTTCGCCCCAACTCTGGCTGGCCAATACGGACGCCGATTCCTGTGTTCCCGAGAACTGGCTGCTGCGCCAGCTGGAACTGGCCGACCGCGGCGCGGACGCTGTCCTGGGAACAGTGGAACCTGACCCGGAAGGGACAGAAAGCGAGCTCCTGAGGCGCTGGCATGCCCGGCACCACTTGGGGGAGAACCATCCCCACGTGCATGGCGCCAATTTGGGCGTCCGGGCTTCCGCCTACGTGCTGGCGGGCGGGTTTCCCCGTCTCCGCTCGCACGAGGACCGGGCGTTGGTGGATCGGCTTCGCCAGCACGGGGCCGCAGTGTGGTCCACTGACACTATCCGCGTCCGGACTTCAGGACGGACAGATGCCCGGGCGCCCCAGGGATTCGGCGCCTATCTGCTGTCACTCACGCGGGAACCCGCCGCGGCGCTGAAAGGCTGACCGGGTTCAGATAAACGGGCAATTGCACTGAGAAAACCCAGGGGGCCGACGACGACTGGGGGGACTGGCCTCGGTCTCAGAAGAGGCCACCTCGCCGCCGACCCCGCTTCGCCCCGGACCGCTGACAGCCCGGGAAACTCACAAGGATCTACAAACAATTTTCTCTCATCTTGGGGGTCCTGCCTAGTCCCGGCTGCTTCGCGCTAGCCGGCCCTTACGGCCTGGTCCCTCCCCAGTCCCGCCCCAGTTCAGCGCCCCGGACCTAGTGATCCTCGGGCCCCCGGTCCTCTCCTGAGGCACGGTCACGCACTTTGTCCCGGACCCTGTCGCGGTGCCGTTCGCCGGCTTGGGCCGCGGGCCCGTCCTGGTCTGAGTCCCCGTCCTCGCCGCGGCCTTCCGCGTCCTGTCCGTTCTCCGCGCTGTACTTCTCACGCAGTTCGCGGCCGTGCCGGATGTCTTCTTCTTCTTGTTTCTGCAGCTTCTCGCTCTTCTTGGTACCCCGGGGAGGCAACTGAATGGTCTCCTCAGCCTCAATCCCGGCCTGAAGTTGCCTTCCACGCTCCATTTCGGCGTCGAACTCGGCTCCGAAAAGCAAGGACATGTTCAGGATCCACAGCCACAGCAGCGCGACGATCACACCGCCGATTGCGCCGTAGGTCTTGTTGTAGCTGTTGGAGTATGCCACGTAGAAGCCGAAGGCCAGCGAGGCCAGCAGGAACACCACCAAGGCGATGCCCGAGCCCATGCTCATCCAGCGGAATTTCGGCTGCTTCACGTTCGGCGTGGCGTAGTAGAGGATGGCGATCGCCACGATGATCAGCACCAGCATCACTGGCCACTTGGCGACGTTCCAGACCGTGAGGAACGCGCCGCCGAGCCCGATCAGGTTTCCGACGGATTCTGCCACAGGGCCGCTCAGCACGAGCATCGCCGCGATGACGACGACGATCAGCAAATTCACGACGGTGACGCCAAGCATGGTGCCCCGCAGCTTCACGAACGGCCGGCCCTCATCGATCTCATAGACCCTGTTCATCGCACGGCCAAAGGCCCCGACGTAGCCGGAGGCGGACCAGAGAGCGGTGAGGAGGCCCAAGATGAAGGTGAGACCCGCGGCCGAGGAGCTCGCGAGGTCCTGGACCAACGGGCGGATCGTGTCGACGGTCTGGCCGGGGGCGAAACCCTGGACGATGTCGAGCAGGGCGGAGGTGGTCTTTTGCGGATCCCCGAAGATCCCGAGGAGGGACACCAGCGCCAACAGTGCCGGGAAGATCGAAAGCACCGAGTAGTAGGTCAGTGACGCGGCCAGGTCCGGGCACTGGTCCTTGGAGAACTCTCGCAGGGTCTTTTTGGCGATGTATTTCCAGGACGGTTTGGTGACGTCGGTGGGGCTGTCCGGCTTCCGGTTATCGTCGGGGGCCGGAGCCTGGCCCGCCTTCGCGGTGCTGGTTTCGGACGAATCGTGAGCGGCCATGGGGCGTCCTCTCGGGTTGGTAATGGACAGGCCGGCCCTCCCGGGAAGGAGGACCGGCCTGGCTGAAATGCTGCACGCGAATAGAGGTGCCGGTCACGTGTTTTGGACGTTGTCCTTGGCATCGGTGGCGCGGTCTTTGACGTCGGCTGCTGCTACCTGGCCTTCGGCTTTGACGTTTTGGGCGGCGTCGGTGGCGGTGGCCTTGACGTTTTCCATGGCTTCCCGGGCTGGTTCCTTAAGGCCTTCGGCCATGTTTTTGGCGGCCTCGGTCAGCTCGGTGGTCATGGGCCCGGCGGCGGTTTTGAGGGCGTCGGCTGCTTCGCGTTCCTTCTCGCTGGCCGGGATCAGGGAGGACAGCAGCAGTCCGGCGCCGAACGCGATCAGGCCTGCGGCCATGGGGTTGCCCTGGGTTTT
>JBDTQQ010000026.1:0-12373 GCA_039932075.1 Pseudarthrobacter sp.
TGGCCGTCAAACGACCCGGCGGCACCTGGGCCCACACAACCGCACAAACGGTGCTTTACGACGATGACCAAATCATCGTCCAGGGCAGCAAAGCCAAGGCCGAACGGTTCAGCACCATGACGTGAATACCACCATGCGGGACGCACACTGTGCTGCCGGGGTTGTCGGTGTCCCGAACCCTGCAGGGAACTCCGGACAGCCCCGTCAACACCATAAGGACAGCGGCGAAGGTCAGGATGGCAGCCTGGCCTGCTGGCCGCTCGACTGGAGCTGCGCGAGCACCCTGGCCGGTTTGTTGGTGGTGATCTCGTGAATGCCCAGCCCCTGACAGAGGGCAACATCGCGTTCGGTGTCCACGGTCCAGACACGGAAGCGGCGCCCGGATTCCAACCAGCGCTGAACGGTCCGGGCGTGTTGGCGGATATACATGATCCCCGGTCCGGCGAGCCCCACCTCGCAATCGTCCAGGATCCTCTCGCCCTCCAGCTGGGCCGCCTTCATCACATTGGCGACGGCTGTTCCTGCCAGGGTCCCGAGGCTTAGTTCGTCCCGGATTTCATCGACGTCGATGTCATCCACCAACTGACAGATGTGCTCGGCGGGGACCGTCCTGAGCAAGTGCTTCACCGAATCCGGGCTGAAGCTCATGAAAGAGACGCTGATGTTGTCCAAGGTAGAGGTTGCGGCGTCCCACCCTTCACCCCGGAGCACCTCGAGCACCCGGTCTTCCAATTTCAGCTGATAGGGGCTGGGGTGCTTAAGTTCTATGGCCAGTCCGATGGGCCGGCCGGCGCCGCGGAGGATGTCCAGGAGCTCCGGCAGGGTCAGGAACTGCTCTGAGCGGGCACCATATTTTTCCGGGATCCGGACGCCTTTCCACGACGAAAAGTCCAGCTGCCGCAACTCGGCCAGCGTGCGGTCCGCGACCGGGCCGGTCCCGTCAGACGTGCGGTCCAGATTGGCGTCATGGAGCAGTACGGCGTACTGGTCGCGGGTGAGGTGGACGTCGCACTCCACTCCGTCGGCGCCGTCGGCAATGGCCTGGAGGTATGCGGCGCGGGTGTGTTCGGCAAATGCAGCACTGGAGCCCCGGTGGGCAAAAACCAGCGGCCGGTCCGGAACAGACTCGTCAAATGTCATGAGGACACGCTAGCGGACCGGGCCCGCGCGGACGGGACTAGGCTGGGCACATGCAGGTGAACTCTGAGCCAATTACCCGGCAGTCCCCACCCCAGCCCCCGGGCACGGATCCGCTGAGTGCGAAGAACGGGGCCGCCGTCGTCGGTCAGCAACTCAGTGCCGGCGACGCCGAAAAGGCGGCAGCGCTGCGCAAGATGAAGCTGGTGGCGCTGGGTCTGCTCATTGCCATGGCCCTTATTTTTGTCTTCGCGTTCGCGCTGCAGAAGGAGTATCCGTGGCTGCAGTACGTCCGCGCCGCCGCGGAGGGCGGGATGGTGGGTGCGCTGGCCGACTGGTTCGCCGTGACCGCGCTGTTCAAATACCCCATGGGCATCAAGATCCCGCACACCGCCATTATTCCGCGCCGCAAGGACCAGATCGGGGCGTCGCTGGGCGAGTTTGTGGAAACCAATTTCCTTTCCGAACAGGTGGTCCAGGAGAAGCTCGCGTCGGTGAACATCGCGGGGAAGGCCGGTGCGTGGCTGTCCGGTCCCGGCGGCGCCGAGCGAGTGGCCAAGGAAGGTGCCGCAGTCATCCGCGGCGCGTTCAAGGTATTGAACGACGACGACGTCCAGGCCGTGATCGAGTCAATGGTCCGCAAGCACCTGCTCACTCCGCCGTGGGGGCCTCCCGTGGGCAGGCTTGCCGCACGGATCTTCGCCGACGGCCACCACCACACCCTGGTGGACCTGCTGGTGGACCGGACGGTGGACTGGGTCCGGGACAACCATGAAACCGTCAGCCGGCTAGTTTCGGACCGGTCCCCGCAGTGGGTCCCACAGTTCGTGGACGGGCTTGTAGGAGACAAGGTCTACGTTGAAATCCTCAAATTCACCAAGGCCGTGCAGTCCGATCCGCAGCACCAGGTCCGGCAGTCCATCGATACTTACCTCACGTCCCTCGCGCAGGACCTGCAGCACGATCCCGTAATGATCGCCCGCGCCGAAGGCATCAAGGCACAGGTGCTGGGCGATCCCGAGGTCCGGGAGCTGGCATCCCGCACGTGGGGCACCATCAAGGCTGCGCTGCTCAGCGCCGTCGACGATCCGCACAGCGAACTGACCGTCAAGTTCAAGGCCGCGGTGCACGACTTCGGCACCCGCCTGGTGGTTGACCCCGAACTGGCTGGCAAGGTCAACGCCTGGATCGGCGACGCCGCCGGCTACCTGGTGCGGACGTACCGCTCGGACATCGCCGGCGTCATCACCGATACCGTAGCGCGGTGGGACGCCGAGGAAACCTCACAGAAGATCGAGCTTCAAGTTGGCAAGGACCTGCAGTTCATCCGGATCAACGGCACTGTGGTGGGTTCCCTCGCCGGGCTGGCCATCTTCAGCGCCGCGCACCTGGTGTTCGGCTGACGCAGGTTCGGCTGACCCCGCCCTGCCAGAGCAACGCGGGGTCACTTAACGCCCAAAAACGGGTCCGGAAAGGGCCAAAAGTGACCCCGCGTTGCAGTTGGGGTATTAGGCGAAGGACTCCAGCTCCACACCGGCCGCTTCGAGCCCTGCCCGGACGGCGGTGGCCATCTCTACGGCACCGGGGGTATCGCCGTGGATGCACAGCGAATCAGGCCTGACCTGGACCACGGTTCCGTCCACGGCCACCACCTCCCCGTGAGTCGCGAGGCGCACAGCCCGTTCCACGATCGAACTGACGTCGTGCAGCACGGCACCCTCGTGCGAACGCGGCACCAGCGTGCCGTCCCCCTGGTAGGCGCGGTCCACAAAGGCCTCCACAAAAACGGGGTGCCCGGCTTCCTTGGCCTGAATCAGGAGTTGCGAGCCCGGCAGCCCAAGAATCGGCAGCCCGGGATCGTAGGCCTGGATGGCGGCAACCACCGCGGAGGCCTGCTCCTCGTCGTGCACCAAGCGGTTGTAGAGGGCGCCATGCGGCTTGACGTAGTCCACTGAGGCACCCACTGCGTGCGCCACGCCGTCGAGCGCGCCCAACTGGTACAGCACGTCACCGAACAGCTCATCGAAGGACATGTCCAAGGACCGGCGGCCAAAGCCGGCAAGGTCCCGGTAGCCTACATGCGCGCCCACGGTCACATCGAGCTCGAAGGCGGCGCGGCAGCTGTCGAGCATGGTGACGGGATCCCCTGCGTGGAAGCCGCAGGCCACGTTGGCGCTGGTCACCAGGGGAAACATCGCGGCGTCATCGCCCATGTTCCATGAGCCGAACGATTCGCCGAGGTCAGCGTTAAGATCCAAGGTTGTTGCCCTCCAGGGTGTTGTTGGCCGCGGTCTTGTTGTCCGGGGCCGCCGCGGTGGCTTTGAGCTCCCCCGGAATCGTATCGGGCATTGGGCCGAAAGCTTCCTTGGCGTTTGCCGCCACAGCGCGGCCCATGATGAGGTTGCCCGCGCCGCCCACCACTGCGCCGATGCCGAACGGCAGCGCCCGGCCCAGCAGCGCGGTGCCCTGGCGCTTGAGCAGGTTCTTGAGGAAGGCTTTTTGGATCTTGTTCCGGATGGCGCCAAAGCCCGTGGGCATGGACTTGGATAGGGCGTTTCCCCATGCCTGGGTTGCACTGTTTCCCTTACCCATGGCCTGCCCGCTCAGCGTTCCGAGCAAAGCAGTCCCCTCTTCGCCCAGCATGATGGCCATCACCATGGTGCTGGCCTTTTCGGGGTTGGTCAGGCGGATTCCGTGAAGTTCCGCCAGCGAGGTGGCATAGAGCGCCGTTGCCTCAAGGAAGCCGACGGTGGCCGCAGCGGAAAGCCCCAAGGAGGCCACCGTTCCGACGCCGGGCACAACGGCAGTTGCCCCGACGATCGCGCCACCGCCGGCCACAGCCCGCAGGTAGTCCCGCTCCAGGATTTCCGCGAGCTTGGCTGCACTGGCGCGGGGGTGCTTGCGCTGCAGCCGCCGGACGTAGGCGAGCACCAACGGCCGTTGGATTTCGACTGCCCTCAGGAGCATGTTATGGACGCCGGGTTTCGGTTTGCCTTCGGCGTCGAACACCGCGTTGTGGGCGGTTTCCTGAGCGATTCGTACTGCGGGATTGCTGCGCTTGGCCATGGTCACCTCTGCTTCTGTAGTACGTCTGTCCGCCGGCAGTTTGGCTGCGGCACTTCCTTAACACTAAGGGTGCTTCACACTAAGTGCCGTTCCGGCCGGCGGTGAGGTGGAGCCGCATTGCCGCCAGGCGCCTCAGCCGACGGGTTGGACGATCGGGAGGCTCGCCGTCGGCGGTCCGCCGGGGAAGACCGTGGGCTCGGGGACCTCAGCGGTTTCCAGGGCGACCCGGACGGGTTCCGCACCAATCCTGAACGCTTGGCCGCGTACATCCACGTCCAGCTGCCCGCCGCTTTGGACGCTGAGGGTGAGCGCGCCGGCGTCGAGCTCCACCAGCAGCAGCCGGCCACGGATCTTCAGGTGGAAGGTCAGCGCCTCCCATTCCGCCGGAAGCCGGGGATCGAAGAACGGCATGTGGCCCTGGTCCCGGAGACCGGCGAAGCCGCACACCAGCGAACTCCACACCCCACCGGTGGATGCGATGTGCACGCCGTCGATGGTGTTGCCGTGGGTGTCATCCAGGTCGATGAAGGCGGCGTTGGTAAAGTGCTCCAGCGCGGCGTCCGGATGCCCCACTTCGGCGGCCATGATCCCCTGCACGCACGCGGAGAGGGTGGAATCACCGGTGGTGATGGGGTCGTAGAAGTCGAAGGCGCGGCGCTTTTCCTCGGCCGTGAAGTCCTGCCACTGCAGGAACATTGCCAGGACGGTGTCTGCCTGCTTCAGCACCTGGTGCCGGTAGATCACCAGTGGGTGAAAGTGGAGCAGCAGCGGGTACTTTGACCGGGGGGTGGTCCAGTCCCAGGGCTCCAGCGTCATGAAGTCGTTATCCTGCGAATAGACCTGCAGGTCTTCATCGAACGGCAGTTGCATCCGGTTGGCAGCCTGCACCCACAGCTGGCGCTCGGCCTCGTCGATGGCCGGGTGTTCCACGGCAGCTGCAGCGCTCAGGTTAAAGCGGGCCATGACGTTGGTGTACAGGTTGTCGTTAACAACCGCCGTGTATTCGTCCGGACCCGTGACGCCGTGAATGTGGAAGAGCCCGTCCTTGCCGAAGAAGCCCAGCGAGGCCCACATGCGGGCGGTTTCGATCAGCAGTTCGGCGCCCATGCCTTCGCGGAACGCCTCGTCGCCGCTGGCCCACATGTAGCGGCTGGTGGCAAAGGCGATGGCGGCTGCGATGTGGAACTGTGCCGTACCGGCGGCGTAGTAGGCGCTGGCTTCAAGGCCGTTAATGGTGCGCCACGGGAAGAGGGCGCCGTCCACGCTGAGCTCCTTGGCCCGGATCTTGGCTACCGGCAACATGTTGTGCCGGAATTCCAGAACCTGGCGGGCGGCGTCGGGGTTGGTGTAGGTGAGGTAGGGCAGGAGGTAGACCTCCTGGTCCCAGAAGTAGTGCCCTTCGTAACCCGAGCCGGTCACGCCCTTAGCAGGGATGCCCGCGACGTCGGCCCGCGCCGTTGCTTGGGCCAACTGGAACAGGTTCCAGCGGATGGCCTGCTGGAGTTGGGGCTGGCCGCCCACCACAATGTCGGAGGTGGCCCAGTACTCGCGGTAGTGCTCCCGGCTCTCGCAGAAGATGTCCTCCACAGGCTGGAGCCCGTCTTCGGCGGTTTCCGCGGCGTCCCGCTGAGAGTCCTGGACGCCTGGGCCGGCGGCGTAGCTGACGCTCTTCTCGATGCGGAACGGCTCGTCGGCCCGGACCGCCAGGACGTACCGCACGCTGCTGTCATCTTCGCCGGCCAGCGTTTCAAAGCACTGTTGGCCGGCCGAGGTCCAGTGGTCCACGGCCATGCCCACACGCTGCCCGGATTCCGCCGCCTGCCAGGAGAGCCGGAGGGAGCCGTCGCCGCCGTCAATCCGGACCGGGAGCAGGACCCGGCCCGCGTGCCGGCCGGCCCGGCGCGGGTCATGCGCCGAGTGGTCCTCCACAGGCTGGTCCTGGCGGTTGATGACCGACGACGTGACGTCCGCGTAGATATCCCGATCGGCGGCGACCTCAAGCGAAATGCCCAGGCTGCCGCGCGAGGCGAAGCCCACAGCACGCCGCTCCGTGGTGGTCACCGTGGCACCGGACCGGCAGTGCCAGGTGATGCGGCACTCGTAGATGCCGGTGGTGAAGTCAACTGCGCGGCGGTAGTCCAGCACGTCTGACTCCGCGAGCGACAGGGTCTCGCCGTCGATGATGACCGTGAAGTTGTTCGCATCCGGGATGTAGATGATCCGCTGCCCGGTCCGGGCGAAGCCGAACGCGTTCTCTGCATGCTTGATGTCCCAGATTTCATGCAGGCCGTTGATGAAGCTGCCCGGAAGTTCTGCGTCCGCCGCCGCCCAGTGGGCACCGCGGATGCCTAGGTGCCCGTTGCCCAGGGCAAACAGCGTTTCCAATGTGCCCGCATTGCCTGGTTCGTGGTGTATTTCCACGAGCTGCCAGGGAGTGTCGGGAAACCGTTCACGGTCAGCGGTGATGAGAGCCATGCTGTTGCGATCCTTTTGGCGTGGTGCTGGTCTTGGTGGTGCGCGTTCGGGTGTTTGTCCGACCGGAGGCTGGTTAGAGGAGTTCCTGGAGGTCGTTGACCACGCGGGTGGCCCCGGCTTCGAGCAGGGTCTCCCGGCCGGCACCCCTGTCGACGCCGATCACGGAGTGGAAACTGCCCGAGTGTCCGGCCTGGACACCGGAGACCGCATCCTCAACCACCACGCATTCTTCGCTGGGCAGGCCGAGCAGCTGCGCTGCGTAGGTGTAGGTGGCCGGGCTCGGTTTGCCGGGGAGGCCCTCGGCCGCGGCCACCACCCCGTCGACCACTATTTCGAAGTGCCCGTTCAGGCCGGCGGCCTTCAGGACGGCGGGGGCGTTCCGGGATGAGGAGACGACGGCGACCTTCAGTCCGCGGGCCACTGCGGCTTCCAGGAAGCGCACCGAACCCTCAAAAGGCTCGACCCCGGCGCTGACGATGTCGTTGAAGACCTGGTTCTTGCGGTTGCCGAGTTCCTGAACGGTAACGTGGGCGGAATCCTCAGATGATGAGTCTTCTTCGCCCTCCGGGAGCACGATGCCGCGGGACGCCAGGAAGTCCCGGACGCCGTCGAACCGCGGCTTGCCGTCGATATGGTCGAAGTAGTCCTCTTCGCGGTAGCCAGGCACGTCGGGCCGGGACGCCAGGTAGCCCTCGAAAAGTTCCTTCCACGCCTGTTCGTGGACGGTGGCCGTGGGCGTGAGCACGCCGTCGAGGTCGAACAGGATCGCGGAAGCGCTGGTCCAGGCAGAGTTGCGTGTTTCTAAAACGTCAGTCATGCGCTGTGTCCTTTCAGACGTCGGGCAGCCATAGGGGCGTAGTTCAGAAGGGCGGAAAATCAACAAGCAGGTAAACATTGGGCGGGACTGCGCAAGTGGGCGGCGGTGCGCAAAGGCGGAGTCGGGAATCGCGGGCCACGGTGTCCGCTGGATCAGCAGGAGCGGCTAAAGGCCATGGCATAAATCATGCATAAATCATGGCGGGCCAGCGGGCTGCTGATAATCGTCTTATTCCATGATGAAGGCCATCATGCGGTGTGACAACCCGGCACGGGCAGCTCGGCATAAATTTGCCCGCCACTGCGGAAAGCTGAAGCTCAGCTGAGAACGTAGTGGCGGAGGAAGGCGCCGACGTCCACCATCTCGGTCTTGCTCATCGCGTGGCCCATGCCGGGATACGTCCGGGCGGTCAGCTGGGTGTTCTTTTCCAGCCATTGAGCTGTGTAGTCGGTGGCTTCTTCGTTGATCACCAGATCCGCCTTGTCCCGCCCCCAGAAGAAGGGTGGCGGGGACTCAAAGGAATCGGTGAGTGCGAGGAGTTCGTTGTCCAGCACAAACCCGGACAGCCCCACTGTCACTTTGTAGCTGTCCGGGTGCAGGCGAAGGAGCGTACTGGCCATGGCCATGCCCTGCGAATAGCCCATCAGGCTCACGCTGCTGTGGCGGCCCTTGACTGAGCCGATCCAGGTGTGGACGGCGTTGGTGGCGCTGATGACGTCGGCGAAATCGTTGGCCAGGAAATAGTCCAGCAGGAACCACCCGTAATGGTCCCCGATCACCATGGGAGCCCGGAGTGCCGCACACGTGAACTCGGACGGCAGGTACTCGAACAGCCGCACCATCCGGGACTCATCCGTACCATAGCCGTGCATCAGGACCAGCAGCGGCGTGCCGTCCCGCTCAGCTTCCGGTTTGGACCAAACAACTGTCTCCATCGGACCAGCCTAGCCATTCGATGCACCGAACAGCCGCACACAGGCCGCTGAACAGCCATGACACCACCACCCACTGCCGCGGCACAGGCTGGCGGTCATTGAATCGAGTAGTACCGGGCTGTAGCGTAAGAGCACAGCATGCTTATCAGTTCGGCAGCACATGTACTCGAACAACAAAGGAGCAAGTCATGAGAATCGGTTCCTCCATCTTCCTTATTGCCCTGGGTGCCATCCTGGCCTGGGCCGTCGCTCCGGGTCTGATCCCCTTCGTAGACCAAGTTCTGATCGGATACATCCTGATGGCCGTGGGTGTCATCGGACTGATCGCCTCGCTCATCCTGGCCTCGCCGGGACGTAGCCGCCGCGTCAGCGAAACCCGCTCGGTCATTGACCCGAACACCGGCGAGCGCATCACGCGCAATGAAAGCCGCGACGGCGGACTGTAAGTCACAGCCGGAAGCCTCACCCCGAAACCCGAAAGCCGGGCTGGACCACCGCGGTCCGGCCCGGCTTTTTGCTCCCCCGGATCAGGCAGGCGTCTCCTGGCCAGGACCTGCCCGGCTCCCGCGCTTTTCCACATTTCTGTGTTTTGTTGGTTTTCATTGACAAACCAACACAGACGAAGATAAAGTCAAGTAATTCAACATCACGTGATGCCAATCACAGGAATTTCAGCAACTTACGCAACGGAGGGTATGTGTTCGCCGAGGAGCGCCAGCAGAAGATTGCCGAGCTTGTTGCCGGCACCGGCCGGGTCAGCGTGACCGTGCTGGCCGAGCGCTTCCGCATCACCACTGAAACCATCCGCCGCGACCTCGCCACCCTCGAAACCGCCGGCACCGTCCGCCGCGTCCATGGCGGCGCCGTGGCTGCGGACCGTTTCAGCACCTCCGAGGAAAGCATCAACGAACGGACCATCCAGCGGCCTGACCAGAAGCTGCGCATCGCCCAGGCGGCCCTGGCCCTGATCCCACAGGTGAAGTCGGGAAGCATCCTGCTCGACGCCGGCTCCACCACCGAAGCGCTGGCCGAGCTGCTCTCCCGGCGCACCGCCGAAGTCTCACCCAGCTCAGCAGCCGTACCCGAACTCGTAGTCATTACCCACGCAGTCCCCATCGCCGCCAGGCTGGCCAGCGCACCCGGAATCGCACTCCAACTGCTGGGCGGCCGGGTGCGCGGCCTCACCCAGGCAGCCGTGGGGCAGGCCACCGTGGAGTCCGCCCAGCGGCTGCGCCCGGACATCGCGTTCATCGGCACCAACGGCATCCACGCAAGCTTTGGCCTCAGCACCCCCGATCCTGAAGAAGCCGCCGTCAAGGCAGCCTTCGTCCAGTCGGCACGCCGCATCGTGGTGCTGGCCGACTCCTCCAAGCTGGACGCGGAAACGCTCGTCCAGTTCGCCTCCCTGAAAGATCTGGACACCTTGATTACAGACAGCGAGCCCGGCCCGGAACTCAGAGCCGCCCTGACCGAAGCCGGCGTTGACGTGGTGATCGCATGATTGTCACCTTCACGGCCAACCCGAGCCTGGACCGCACGGTGGCCCTTCCCGGCCCGTTGGAACGCGGCGAAGTCCAGCGCGCCGTCTCGGTCAGCCAGGAATCCGGCGGCAAAGGCGTCAACGTGTCCCGGGCGCTGTGCGCCTCGGGCGTTGAGACAGTCGCTGTCCTTCCTGGGGCGGACAGCGATCCCGTTCTTGCGGGGCTTCGCCACGATAAGGTGCCGTTCGCTGCCCTCGCCATCGACGAGCCGCTGCGAACCAACGTTGCGCTCACCGAACCTGGCGGTGTGACCACGAAGATCAACGAACCGGGCCCGGTCCTGAGTGCGGAGGAGCAGGAAGCACTGATCAGCCTGCTCCTGGAACAATCCCGCGGTGCCAACTGGGTAGTCCTGGCCGGTTCCTTGCCGCCCGGGTTCCCGGCCGATTTCTACGCCACGGTGACGCACCGATTGCGTTCCACTGCCGACGGCGGCGCCCCGCTGATCGCCGTCGACTCCTCCGGCGCTCCACTCGCCGCCGCCGTCGCTGATGCGTCGGCAGATACGGTGTCCGGGAAACCGGACCTTTTGAAACCCAACGCCGAGGAACTGGCGGAACTGGCTGCAGCAGCCGGCTACGCCACGGCGTTAACCGCAGAGGAACTTGAAGCGGATCCGGAGGCCGCCGCAGCGGCCGCCGCAGCCGTCGTACGTTCCGGTGTGGGTGCTGTGCTGGCAACTCTCGGATCCAAGGGAGCTGTGCTGGTAACGGCCGACGGCGCGTGGCTGGCCACGCATCCGCCGGTCGCCGCGGTCAGTACTGTCGGCGCGGGCGATTCATCGCTGGCTGGCTATCTGCTCGCCCACGGCCAGGGCGCCGCCCCGGCCGATTGCCTCCGTCAGGCGGTGGCCCACGGTGCCGCCGCCGCCTCCCTGCCGGGCTCCACTGTCCCGGCAGTCCACCAAACCACCCCGGATGCCGTAACCATCACGGCCCTTCGAAAGGATTGACAGTGACTCAGCTCATCACCACCGAACTGGTCGAGCTCGACCAGAACCTGGGCACCTCGCCCGAGGACGTGATCCGGCACCTGGCCAGCAAAGTAGCTGCCACCGGCCGCGCGTCCGAAGTTGAAGGCCTCTTTGCCGACGCCTTCGCCCGTGAGCAGAAGACCGCCACCGGCATCCCGGGCGGCATCGCCATCCCGCACTGCCGCTCAGCCGCCGTGGTCGAACCTACGCTGGCCATGGCCCGCCTCAACCCCAAGGTGGACTTCGGCGCCAAGGACGGCCCCGCTGACCTGATCTTCTTCATCGCCGCCCCGGACGGTGCGGACCAGGAGCACCTCAAACTCCTGTCCAAGCTGGCCCGGTCGCTGATCAAAAAGGACTTCACGGCCTCGCTTCGTGCAGCATCCAGCCGTGAGGAAATCGTTTCGCTCGTGGATGGCGCGCTGGCGGACAAACCGGCGGCCCACGCTACCCCGGCACCCGCTGATGCTGTACCGGCGGCTGCGGGTGCTGGATCACGCGCCTCAGCCGCAGGTGCTACTGCGGTTTCAACGGGACAAACCACCGGTGCCCCGTCAGGCCCCAGGCGCATTGTCGCCGTGACCGCCTGCCCCACCGGCATCGCCCACACCTACATGGCGGCTGACTCGTTGGTTGCCGCCGCCCAGGAAATGGGCGTGGACCTCCAGGTGGAGACCCAGGGTTCCTCCGGTGCCAAGCCGCTGGATCCCGCCGTCATTGCCGCCGCCGAAGCCGTGATCTTCGCGGTGGACGTGGACGTCCGCGGCAAGGAACGGTTCGCGGGCAAGCCCGTCATCAACGCGCCGGTCAAGCGCGGCATCGACGAACCGGCCAAGATGGTCCAGGAAGCACTCGCTGCGGCCACCGATCCGCACGCCCGGCGCGTGCCGCACTTCGGTGCGGAGGAACAAGCCGAGCAGGCTGCAGCTGAAAAGGGCGAGCACATCGGCCAGAAGCTGAAGCGCGCACTGTTGACCGGTGTCAGTTACATGATTCCGTTTGTTGCCGGTGGCGGCCTCCTGATCGCGCTGGGCTTCCTGCTGGCTGGTTTCGATATCGCCCTGGGGACCAAAGCCAACGACATCCTCGCGGCCAACACGCTTTTCAATCTCCCTGACGGAAACCTGGCCCTGTATCTCGGCACAGTGCTGTTCAAGATTGGTGGCCTGTCGATGGGCTTCCTGGTCCCGGCGCTGGCAGGCTACATCGCTTACGCCATCGCAGACCGGCCCGGTATTGCACCGGGTTTCGTGGCCGGTGCAGTTTCCGGCTTCATGGGTGCCGGCTTCCTCGGCGGCATCGTCGGCGGCCTGCTCGCCGGCTACGTCGCGCTCGTCATCGGCCAGCTCCAGGTCGCCCGCTGGCTGCGCGGACTGATGCCGGTGGTGATCATCCCGCTGCTTGCGTCCCTCGTCGCGTCCGGCCTGAT
>JBDTQQ010000027.1:0-11950 GCA_039932075.1 Pseudarthrobacter sp.
CATCAACCCCAAACTGGCCGGCATGGGCACCACCGTCACCTCGCTGCTGCTCGCCGAGGGCAAGCTCCACATCGCCCATATTGGCGATTCCCGTGCCTACCGCCTGCGTGACGGCGTGTTCGAGCAGGTCAGCGTGGACCACACGTTCGTCCAGCGCCTCATCGACGAGGGACGGTTGCGGCCCGAGGAAGCGGAAACCCACCCCCACAAGAACGTCCTGATGCGCGTCCTCGGGGATGTTGATGCCAGCCCCGAACTGGACCTGGACACCATGGACGTCCAGCCCGGGGAGCGCTGGCTGCTTTGCTCCGACGGCCTCAACTACGTGGCCGGACACGTCGTCGAGCGAACGGTCCGTGAGACCAAAGACCTCCGCGAGTGCGTGGAAACCTTGGTGAACCTCACGCTTGAAGCCGGCTCACCGGACAACGTCACCGTGGTCATGGTGGAAATCGTGGAAGAAACGCCCGACGACGTCAGTACCGCCGCCGTCGACGTCGTTCCTCCCGCAGCGGTCACCCAAGCCGAAACCGCGGAGAGCAAGGCTGAAGCCCCGGAAGCTGCGGATGCCGTCGGTGAAGTCCCGCAGGCCCCGAAACCTGACGTCGGGAAGCCGGACGCAGGAGAACAGGGCACGTCCACGGACCCGCACCTGGGCGAGCACCTGTCAGCCGAAGTGCTTCGCCAGGAGCTTTCCTCGCGGCCACACGAACTGGTCGGTGCTGCGGCTACCGCCGCGGAGTCTGGCTCCATTCCCACCATCGCCGGCCGCACCGTCGCCAGGCGCGCGGCCACCGTCCTCACGCACAAGGCCGACGCCCCGGTGGCCGATGATGCAGAGGAGATCCTGGAACCGGCCAAGCCTCGGCGCTGGGTCACCTGGTCCATCGCCGCCTCTATACTGCTGGTGCTGACCGTGGGGCTCTGGCTCGGCTATGCGTGGACGCAGACCCGGTACTACATCGGGGAGTTCGATTCGCGCGTTGCCATCTACAACGGTGTCTCGCAGCGGCTCGGCCCCATCCAGCTTTCAACCCTGGAGGCCGTGACGGAGATCCGGATGGATTCCTTGCCCCTGTTCTCCCAGCAGCGCGTGCGCCAGACAGTTCCAGCGCGTGACCTGTACGACGCTCAGCGGATCGTAAAAAATCTCGAGGGCACGGGCACCATCGCGCCGGCCGAAGAGTGCCTGACCGCATCGCCGACAGCCACCGCCGCGCCGACTGCCGGCACCACACCCACCGCTCCGGCGCCGCCTCCGGACGCCTCCAACCCAGCGGCTGTTCCCACGCCCACTGCATCCACCAGCCCGACAGCCCTCTGCGAGGGGGTCCGATGAGCCAGCTCAGCACCATAGCCAAGCCACGACGCAACGTGGAACTGTTACTTCTCTTGCTTGCGCTTGCCGTCGGCATCGGCGCCAACATGTTGGTGGGCGTGGACAAGGAAAAGGCGTTCGACTCCGATTTCTGGTTTCAGTCCAGCGTTCTGGCCGCGGCCGCGCTGGCCTTCCACGTGGTGCTGCGCGTCCGTGCTAAATATGCCGATCCGGTAATACTTCCGCTGGTGGTTGCCCTCAATGGCTTGGGCCTGGCCATGATCCACAGGCTGGATGCCCCGGGCGACGACACCGGCAACAACCAGCTGCGTTGGACGCTCATCGCGATGGCCGTGGCCATCGCCGTGATTTGGTTCCTCAAGGATCACCGAATGCTGCGCCGCTTTACCTACATTTCCCTTGCCGTCAGCGCACTCCTGCTGATTCTTCCGCTCGTGCCAGGAATCTCGGCAGGGGAAATTCTGGGCGCCCGCGTCTGGATCAGGCTGGGTCCCATGACCTTCCAGCCCGGTGAAATTGCAAAAATCACCTTGGCTATATTCTTTGCGGGGTATCTTTCCTCCAACCGCGACCTGATCCTGCTTGCCGGCCGCAAAATCGGTCCCCTGCAATTCCCCCGGTTCAAAGACATGGGCCCCATGATTACCGCCTGGCTGGTGAGCATCGGCGTGCTGATCTTCCAGCGGGACCTCGGATCCTCTGTGCTGTTCTTCGGCCTGTTCATCGTGATGATCTATGTGGCCACCAGCCGGATCAGCTGGGTGGTGATCGGCGTGGCGCTGCTCCTCGGCGGCGGCTTCGTCGCGTCCAAGGTCTTTTCGCACGTCGGCCTGAGGATAGATGGCTGGCTGAACGCCTTTACCGAAGACGTCTACGGACGCCAGTTCGGCGGTAGCTACCAAATAGTGGAAGGCCTGTTCGGGATGGCCAGCGGCGGCCTCGTTGGAACGGGACTCGGACAGGGCAGGCCGAACCTGGTCCCCTTCGCCAACAGCGACATGATCATTGCATCGCTCGGCGAGGAACTCGGCCTGATCGGGCTCTTCGCCGTCGTCATGATGTACCTGCTGCTGTTCACCCGCGGGTTCCGGGCAGCCCTTGGCACCCGTGACGCTTTCGGAAAGCTGTTGGCCTGCGGGCTGTCCTTCGCCGTGGCGCTGCAGTGTTTCGTGGTCATCGGCGGCGTCACGCGCTTGATTCCGCTGACCGGGCTCACCACACCGTTCCTTGCGGCTGGGGGGTCCTCACTCCTGGCCAACTGGATCATTGTGGGCCTGCTGCTGATGATTTCGCATGCGGCCCGCGGCCCGGTCGACACGACGCCCCTGCCGCCGGAAAACGAAACAGCGGCCGAAGCAAACATCAAACCAACCGAGGCGGTGAAACCCCTGTGAACCAGGCCATCAGGAACTCATGGGTCGCGGCCATCGCGTTGTTCGCGCTGCTGTTCGGCGCCATAAGCTACGTCCAGGTAGTGGGCGCGGACGATCTGAAAGCCAACGCCTGGAACAACCGCGCCATCCTGCAGGACTACTGCAACGACCGCGGAGCCATCATTGTGGGCGGAAACCCGGTGGCCGAGTCCGTCCAGGGCACCGAACAGTGCGGATTCCAGCGGACCTACCCTCAGCCGCAACTTTACGCCGGCCTCACCGGCTACTTCTCGCAGAACTACGGCGCCACCGGACTCGAACAGGCAATGCGTGACCAGTTGGCCGGAAGCTCTGACCAGCAGTTCCTGGACCGGGTCGGCCAGCTTTTCCTGGGCAGCCAGCCGAAGGGTGCCTCGGTAGAGCTCACCGTGGATCCAGCCATCCAGAAGCTCGCGTACGACCTGATCCCGGACGGCCAGCGCGGGTCCATCGTGGTCACCAATCCCAAGACGGGCGCCATCCTCGCCCTGGCCTCCAAGCCGTCCTACGACCCCAACAGCATCGCCACGCAGGACCCCACTGCGGAAGCAGCCAACATCAACGAGTTGCTTAAGGTTCCCGGGATCAACCTGAACCAGAACGTCAGCGGCCCCACGGGCGAGCTGCTCGCCCCCGGTTCCGTGTTCAAGCTCGTGACCACCGCGGCCGCCCTGAACTCAGGAAAATACAACAAGGACAGCGAGCTGCCCAACCCCGCTCAAATGCCCTTCCCGGGAATCACCTACACGCTGCCCAACTACGCCGGCGGCAACTGCTATACCCGGGACACTGCCAGCTTTGCCTTCGCCCTGCAGCAGTCCTGTAATACGCCGTTTGCCAGCATTGCCTTGGACCTGGGCCGGGACGCCATCGCAGAACAGGCGGCGAAGTTCGGCTTTGGCCAGGACGTTGGCGATCGGCTCAAGCTTGCGTATGCCAAGGGCAACGGCTTCCCGGATGACCTTGACGCGCCCGGCCTGGCCCAATCGGTGATTGGCCAAAAAGACGTCCGGGTCACACCGCTGCAGATCGCCATGATGACCGCGGCCATCGCCAACAACGGCGTCCAGATGAAACCCAGCCTGGTCAAGACGTTGCGATCCCCGGATCTGAGGGTCATTGACGAGCCCAAGCCTGAAGCGCTCCGCACGTCCACCAGTCCGGAAATCGCTCAGCAAATCACTGAATGGATGGCCAGCGCGGTGAGCCAGGGCATAGCCGGCGGCGCGAGCGTCCCCGGTGTCCAGGTTGCCGGCAAAACCGGAACCGCTGAGCTGGGCAACGGCCTGAACAACTCCTGGTTCACCGGTTTTGCCCCGGCGAACAACCCGCAGGTGAGTGTCACCATCGCCATGGAAGGCGTGGACATCACCACCGGCGCAAAGCTAACCAGTCCGAATGCGAAGAAGATTTTTGAGGCGGTGTTGAATAAGTGAGGCCAACAACGGGAATCACCCTCGGCGGCAGATTCCAGCTGACCACGCGGATCGCGATCGGCGGGATGGGAGAGGTCTGGAAGGCCAAAGACCTCGTCCTGGGCCGAATCGTCGCCATCAAGGTGCTGAAGGAAGAGTACACGGGCGATCCCGGCTTCCTCCAGCGCTTCCGCGCCGAGGCACGGCACACTGCGCTGTTGAACCACGTGGGCATTGCCAACGTCTTTGACTATGGCGAGGAAGAGGGCTCGGCCTACCTGGTCATGGAGCTGGTCCCGGGCCAGCCGCTGAGCAGCATCATCGAACACGAACAGGTGCTGTCCCCGGACCGCACGCTGTCCATGATTGCCCAAACGGCACGTGCCCTGTCCGTGGCCCACGCGCAGGGCCTGGTGCACCGCGACGTCAAGCCGGGTAACCTGCTGATCACCCCGGACGGCCGGGTCAAAGTCACGGACTTCGGCATCGCCCGCCTGGCTGACCAGGTTCCGCTCACGCAGACGGGCCAGGTGATGGGAACCGCCCAGTACCTCGCGCCGGAGCAGGCCACCGGCCAGGTCGCCACTGGTGCTTCGGACATCTACGCCCTCGGCGTCATCCTCTACGAGTGCCTCACCGGGCACCGTCCGTTCTCCGGCGAGTCCCAGATCGCGATCGCCCTGGCCCAGGTGAACGATGCACCGCCGCCGCTGCCCGAAAGTCTTCCGAAGCCGGTCCGCGCGCTCCTGATGTCCATGCTGGCCAAGGACCCCAAGAACCGCCCGGCCAACGCGATCAAGCTGTCCGAGGCCGCCGAAGCCATCCGGAACGGGGACATCAGCGCAGCACACGCCGCGGTTCCCGGCATGCTGCTCTACGAAGCAGCCACGGGCCCCATCACGGCGCCGGTGGACGTTGCCACAGCACCCACCGGTGTCATTAGCCAGAATGACAGCAGTACGACGTCGACTTCCGCCCTGCCGGTGCTCGGCGCGGCTGCTGCGGGAGCTGCCGCCGGCGCCGCCGCGGCGGGCGCATCCGGCGCGGGGGCAGCCGGTGCCGATGGCCCGGCCACCAGTGCCATGACCGGAGCCGGGAGCACGCTCTCGCGCGCAGACGCCCTGGCTGCGGAGCGGAGCTGGGTCCAGGAAGAAGAAACGTACGACGACGAGCCGGCCGATGAGCCCGAGCGTCGCGGCCGCAGCCCCTGGACCTGGCCGCTGATCGCCTTGATCGTGCTGGTGCTGTTCGCGCTGGTGGGCTTCTTCCTCACCCAGCAAGGGATTTTCTCCCCGGCGCAGAACACCGCAACGAACTCCGCGTCCAGCAGTGCGCCGCCTACGAGTGCCAGCCCCACCAGGACCTCGCAGTCTGCGACGCCCACACCCAGCCAGCCCAGCGCCACACCTACTCCCACCACGGAGACGGTGAACATCATTCCAGAGGCATATTTGGGCGGGGACTACCGAAAGGCACAGTCCCAGCTCTCCGCCATGGGCCTGGATGTCACCATCCAGTCGCAGGTGGACCCGAACTCCACGCCGGACTCGGTCATCGCGCTGTCGCGGACGGGGAGGGTGGAAGTTGGGTCCCCGGTGACCATCACCTACGCCGTCGCGCCACCGCCACCCCCTGCACCCACACCGACGCAGACCACTGCCGCACCCCGCCCGACAACTGCCCAGTCAACGCCGGCAGCTTCCGCCCTGCCCACCTGCAACCCTGGCCAGGTGCCGGGACTGCCTCCTACCTGCGCACCGTAACTGCCAGGACCAAACGTGAATGATTCGCCCCGCACCCCGCTGCACCGTGAGGACAACCTCCCGGTGGACAACCAGCGTGTCCTGAGTGGACGCTACGAACTCGGCGGACTGATCGGCCGTGGGGGAATGGCGGACGTCCATCGCGGATTGGATACGCGGCTTGGGCGCACGGTGGCTGTGAAGCTGCTCCGCCCGGACATGGCCCGGGATCCGCAGTTCCGGGCCCGGTTCAAGCGGGAGGCCCAGTCCGTGGCTGCCCTGAACCATCCGTCCATCGTCGCCATCTACGACACGGGTGAACACACGGTCCAGTACGGTTCAGAGGACAGCGTCCGGGTGCCCTACATCGTGATGGAGTTTGTGGAGGGCAAGACCCTCCGCGACCTGATCCGGGCCAAGGAAATCAGCATCGACCAGTCCATCGAGTTCTGCCTCGGTGTCCTCTCGGCGCTCGAATACAGCCACAAAGCAGGCATCGTCCACCGCGATATCAAGCCAGCCAATGTGATGTACTGCGAAGGATCCAATTCTATTAAGGTCATGGACTTCGGGATTGCCCGCGCCATGGCTGATTCCTCCGCCACCATGACCCAGACGCAGGCGGTGGTGGGAACCGCCCAGTATCTCTCGCCGGAACAGGCCCGTGGCGAAACGGTCGACGCCCGCAGCGACCTCTACTCCGCGGCCTGTCTGCTGTACGAAATGCTGACCGGCCGTCCCCCCTTCATTGGTGACAGCCCGGTGTCGGTGGCTTACCAGCACGTCCGCGAGATCCACGAGCCGGCCAGCAGCCTGAACCCCGACGTGTCACCGGCCCTGGACAGCGTCCTGGCCAAGGCCCTGCAGAAGAACCGGGATGACCGTTTCCAGGATGCCGCGGCGTTCCGTCGTGCACTGCGTGCGGCCCGGGCAGGGGTTCCTGTTGCAGCACTCCCGGCATCCGAGGCCCCCACTGATCCCAACGACCACGTCCCCACGCCGATGCGCACACCTGCCACCGAAGCGTTTTCCGTCACGGGAGCGAGTTTCCTGGACGACGCCCCCACCGGGCGGTTTGAACTCGCGGACCTGGACGACGACGGGACAACAGTTCCCATCCACACGGCCGCATTGGGTGAGCGTCGGGACGCGGGCGAACTCCCTTTGGGACTCCCGCCGGAACGCGAGCGAACCGCGCGGCAGAAGTCCCGCCGTCGTACCTGGATCGCCACGCTAATAATATTCACGCTGCTGGTTTTGGCCGGCGGCGGCCTGTGGCTGTTCCAAATGATGAACCAGCCGCCTCCTCCGCCACCCAAGGTGCCAGTACCCGCCGTCGCGTCGATGACTGAGTCCGCGGCGCTCCAGGAACTCTTCGGCGCCAAACTCCGCCCGAAGAGCCAACGCATTAAACACGACACCATCCCTGCGGGAACAGCGATTGGCACCGATCCGGCGGCCGGAACGTCGGTGGATCCCAATGCCGAAGTGATTCTGAATATCTCGGACGGTCCCGCGGCGGTGAAGGTCCCGGACAACCTGCCCGGCCAGACAGAGGCGGCGGCCCGGGACATTCTGCGCCAGACCGGGCTGGTAGGAGCCCCGTCCACCACCACGGCCAACAGTTCCACGGTACCGGGCGGCCGGGTGATCACCACCAGCCCGGCGCCGGGCCAGATGGTGGGCGTAGGCAGCACAGTGGAGATTGTCATTTCCACCGGCAAGGTGGCCATGCCGGAACTGCGCGGCCGCACCCGTGCAGAGGCAGAAACGGCGCTGCAGGAGCTGGGGCTGGTACCCAAAATCCAGGAAGCGGAAAACTCCCAGGTGGAGGCCGGCCGCGTGACGGACCAGAGCGAACCCGTGAACGCCGCCGTTGATCAGGGGAAGACCATCAACGTGGTGGTGGCCAAGGCTCCTCCACCGCCGCCCGCACCCACGCCCACGCCCACACCAACTCCTACGCCCAGCCCCACCCGTACCGGTCGAGGCTGACCGCCCCCGCCCAAAAGCACTCCAGGCACGCAACGGCAACGCGGGGTCACTTCTCGCCCTTCCCCGGAGGATTATTGGGCGCGGAGTGACCCCGCGTTGCTATTGCGTGTGCGTGTCAGTGCTGGATAAGCGGACTCAGGGTGGCAGCACGGGCGGCCGCACCGGTCATGCCCAGGGACTCGAGCCAGTTGCCCAACATCTGGTAGCCGCCTTCGGTCAGGACGGACTCCGGGTGGAACTGCACTCCGCACAGCGGTGCGGTGCGGTGCTGCAGGCCCATGATCACGCCGGAGGCAGTTTCTGCGGTGATCTCCAGGACGTCGGGGATGGTTTCCCGCACTGCCGCGAGCGAGTGGTACCGCGTTGCCGTCACGGGGGAGGGGAGCCCGGCGAACACACTGGTGCCGTTGTGCTCCACGAGGGACGTCTTGCCGTGCATGAGTTCCGGCGCGTGGGTCACCGTGCCGCCGTAGGCCTCTGCGAGTGCCTGATGCCCCAGGCAGACGCCGAACATTGGCTTGTTGTTCGCGCCGCACCATTTGATCAGGTCGACGCACACGCCCGCTTCGGCGGGGTTGCCCGGGCCCGGCGAGATGAGAACGCCGTCGCGGGTTTCTGCCATCTCGATCGCCTCGGCGAGGGTCACGTCGTCGTTGCGGACAACAGTGGTCTGGGCACCAAGTTCCTGAAGGTAGCCCACCAGGGTGTAAACGAAGCTGTCGTAGTTATCGACGACGAGGATTTTAGTTGTGGTCATGGCTGGCTTGCTGCACCAATCGTTGAGTCGGTGAACTGGGTGAGATCGGACATCCAGGGGAAAAGGAACTGGACCATCAGGACCAGGGCGCCGGCGATGAGCACCAGCGAGGTAAAAATCCGCAGCCAAAGAGGTCCCGGCAAATGGCGGAATATCCAGCCGTACATGCTCAACCTCCTCCCACTGCTGCCGCCACCTGGGCTGCGATTTCGGCGGGCGGTCCGGCACTGGCAGGGCGCCAGCTGTCCAGCAGGGCATAGGCGATGATGCGTTCCTCGGCGCCGAAGCGCGGGTTGCAGCTGGTCATGGTGAGGTAGCTTTCGGTGGGGGTGACGCCCGGGCGGGTGGGCACCGGCTCCAGGACATCGGTGCGGGACGGCATCACGATCTGGTTGTTCCGGAACACGTAGACGTAGTATCCGTCCTTGGTCTGGACATAGATTTTGTCACCGGGAACCAGGGTGTGGATGTTGTCCAGCACGGCCCCGTGGGTCTGCCGGTGCCCGGCTACCGCGAAGTTGCCCACCGCGCCGGGCATGGCCGTGTTGGCGTAATGGCCCAGTCCCAGCGTATCCAGGACATCGCCGGTGGTTCCCTGCACGATGGGGCGGGTGTAGTTGTTGCCGAAGCGCGGGATGTACATGATGCCGATGGTGCCGGCATGGCCAGGCGCCGGCGCGACCACCGGGTCACCGTAGTCAACCGGCGCTGCCGGAGTGTCTCCGGACGGCGCCGCCGGTGCCGTCTTGCCCAGTTCCTGGGCGAATTCCTTGATGACGGCACTCTGCCTGGCGTCAGACTCCACGTTGGTCCACCACAGCTGCCAGCCCACAAAGAGCAACAGGACAAGCCCGGCGGTGATAAGCAGCTCGCCGAGTACCTGCACGGTTCCACGCAGGATGCCGCGGCCGGGCCGCGCGGCGGCGCGCCTCGCACTCTCCTGCACTACCACGCGTTCTCCTCCGGGGCGGCCGCGCCGGGCATTAGTGCGCCCTGAACTGCGGCTAGAATTGACTGCTAGTAAGAATCCAGATTTGACCAAGATCGCGCAGACCGCTGGCAACTTCCTTCTTGCAGGATATCAAGCCCGCGGCGCCGAGCTTGCTCCAGTCCGCCAAGGAGAGCACGTGCCCGAGTCAAAGTCACGCCGGAAGACGTCCAGCGGAGCCCAGCCCGCATCCGCGACACAGGCGTACAAGCCCAATGCAGTCTGGTTCAAGCCCGTGATGTTCGGCCTGATGATCATCGGGCTGCTGTGGATTATCACCTTTTATATCAGTGAAGGCCGCTTTCCGGTCCAGGCCTGGGGGTCGTGGAACATCATGGCCGGCTTCGGCATCGCCATTGTCGGCTTCCTGATGACCACGCGCTGGCGCTCCTGACGCCGGCCGTAGTCGCAGCATGATCCCCGCTGCCGCGGCTGGCGCCCGTGAGGATGGCACCATCATCATTGGCGATGACGGACTTGCCCGTCCGCCATGGGCTTCCGTAGATCCACTCTTGCGGGAGTACTACGACACCGAGTGGGGCCTTCCGGTCCGGGACGAGCAAGGACTGTACGAGCGCATCAGCCTGGAGGGCTTCCAGGCCGGCCTGTCGTGGGCCACCATCCTCCGCAAGCGCCCGGCCTTCCGGAGCGCTTTCCACAGCTTTCATCCGGACACGGTTGCCGCCTTTACCGAGGCAGACGTTCAGCGTCTGCTGCAGGATGCCGGCATTGTCCGCAATCGGCTCAAGATCCGGGCCGCCGTCACTAATGCCCGGGCCACCGTCTCGCTCAGGGAGCGGGGAGGCCTGGTTGATTTCGTCTGGCAGTTCCAGCCGGCCACAACACCCCGGCCAGCCAGCCACACGGATATCCCCACCCAGTCGCCGGAATCGGTGGCCTTGTCCAAGGCCCTGCGCAAACAGGGGTTTTCGTTTGTTGGCCCTACCACCATGTATGCGCTGATGGAGGCAATCGGCATGGTGGATACGCATCTGATGGCCAGCCACCGGCGTGGGTCCTCGGGCGTCTGGCCCGCCTGAGGCCAGCCTCTCGCCACAGGAGTTCTCCCCAACTGTTGGGAAAGTTATCCACAATGTGTATAACTTCCGCCTGCACCGCAATCTCACCGTCCGGCGCGGGCCCTGACGCACGGAACCGGGGCAGGGGTGTTCCGGCACACGGTTATTAACAGTGTGGATTAGCTGTGGATAACCCTGGCGCCCCGGTGCGGTTCATGTCCCGCTCAACGTTCCAGCCGGACGGGATGGTGGCTGATGACGGAGACCCGGTTGAAGGTGTTAATGGTGATCGCCAGCCAACTCACGGCTGAAAACTCGTCGGCAGTGAGGTGTTCGCGCGCGTGGGCTTCCTCATGCTCGCGGGTTCGGTGGTCCGGAAGTTCAGTGATGGATTCCGTCAGGGCGAGTGCCGCCCGCTCCTTGGCTGTGAACAGCGCCGTATCCCGCCATGCCGGCAGCACAGCAAGGCGCTGCGGGGTCTCGCCGGCCTTCACCGCATCGCCCACGTGCATGTCCAGGCAGTAGGCACAGCCGTTGATCTGCGAGGTGCGTACGTAGAGCAGTTCAATCGTCCTCCGGTCGATACCCGCCGCTTCGGCAGCCTCCCGCACTTTCAGGCCCAGACCGTTCAGTGCCCGCCAAACCACTGGATGCTGCTTGTCGAGAAAGATGTGCTGGGTGCTCGTGGCGCTCATGGCGGTCCTCCTGGCTGGGGAGCATCTGGGGGTCAAGGTAGGTACGAACACCTTCCCATAGCCCGGAGTTGTCCACTTACCAACATTGGACTACCCACAACTTATCCACAGTTGTGGACAACAATCCACAGGCTCAACGGGAGGCAGGCTCTCACGGGCCACAGTCCGGAAATTCGGGACGTAAAACTACTCGCCTGTAAGTTATTAACACTGTGAATAACCCTGTTGATACACCGCCGCCAGACGGCTGGCCGCAGGCCGGGAAAGCCCCGAATGGGCGAGTTTTCCACATGCTCTGCCCAAATAGGCATTTTTTCCACTTAACCACAGGCTCATCCCCAGAAGTTGTCCACAATTGTGGACAGCCGAGGCACCTCATACTGGAAAATAGCTGGCTTCCGGGTCCTGAGAGCCCACTGAAGTCTGAACTACAGCCGTGTAAGTTACCAACAGTGTGGATAACCCCTGTGGATAAGTTTTCTAGTAACGCCGAGGAACAGGGTGCGATCCTGCTCCTGTAGCTGCTCCTGTGACTGTGGCTGTGGCTGTGGCTGTAGCTGTAGCTGAGTGCCGGGGCGAAGAACCGCA
>JBDTQQ010000028.1:0-11846 GCA_039932075.1 Pseudarthrobacter sp.
CGGGGCGGATGGTGACGGTCAGTTCGTGGTGTCCGCGATCCGCCGCCGGGTCGGGGAACTTCGGTGCCCGCAACAGGGAGAGACGCACCGAGGTGGTGGTCCCGCCGTCGGCCTCCCTGACATTCCTGGTGACATCGTGACCGTAGGTGGCCGAGTTTGAAATAGCCACGCCGTAGCCGGGTTCGGCCACGTGGATCCAGCGGTGCGCGCAGATCTCGAACTTCGCTGCCTCCCAGGAGGTGTTGTTGTGTGTGGGCCGGAAGAGATGCCCGAACTGCGTTTCAGCAGCGGTGCGGTCCGCCTTGACGTCAAGCGGGAACCCCAGTTTGAGGAGTTTCTCGCTCTCCTGCCATTCAACGGCAGTGGTGATGGACAGGGAGTCACTGCCGACGTCCAGCGTGATCCGCTGGGTAACCGGCGACGAGCCGGCCGTCCGCTGCACCACCACAACGGCACTGTTTCCAACGTACTCCAGCCGGACGTCCTGCGCGTCGGTCAGGGCCGTGACGTTGCGGCGGTAAAACTCATCAATGTCCCAGGCGTCCCATTCGTTGGGGGTGTCTCGGTGCAGCTCCAGCAAGTTGCCGCGCAAGCCGGGCGCGATTGCTTCGCGGCCCGAGGCGTAGTCGGTGAGGGACGTGAGCAGGCCGTCGCCGTCCAGGACCGCCCTGATGATGCCGTTGTCCAGCACAAAACCGCCGTCCGCCCCCGCGGCCTGAACAGTGGGGCCCTCGACGGACGGCTCGGCGGCCCCGAGTGCCGGGACGCCGTTCCGCGTATGGGGTGCGGCGTTGAGCAGGAACGTCCGTGAACCTTCTCCCAGCAGTGCGGCCGCGGCCTGGCCAATGATGGTTTCCAGGTCGGCGCTGATGGCGGCGTAGTTGCGTTCCGCGTCCTGGTGGACCCAGGCGATGGAACTGCCGGGCAGGATGTCGTGGAACTGGTGCAGCAGCACCAGCCGCCAAAGACGTTTCAGCTCAGCAGCCGGGTACGTGAAGGAGCAGCGGACGGCGGCCGTGGCGCACCAGAGTTCGGCCTCGCGCAGCAGGTGTTCGCTGCGCCGGTTGCCGCGCTTAGTCTTGGCCTGGCTGGTGTAAGTACCGCGGTGAAGCTCCAGGTACATCTCCCCCACCCACACGGGCAGAGCCGCATAGCCCTCTTCGGCCTGGGTGAAGAAACTTTCGGCGGAACCTATCCTGACCTTGGGTGAGCCCTCCAGGTCCGCGGTGCGGTGGGCCGCGGCCAGCATCTCACGTGTGGGTCCGCCGCCGCCGTCGCCATAGCCGAACGGCACAAGCGACGTGTTGGCGCGCCCATGATCACGGAAGTTCCGTTCAGCATGCGCCAGTTCACGCCCGGTCAGTTCGGCGTTGTAGGTGTCCACGGGCGGGAAATGCGTGAAGAGCCGGGTGCCGTCTATGCCTTCCCAGTTGAAGGTGTGGTGCGGCATCCGGTTGACCTGGTTCCACGAAATCTTCTGCGTAAGGAACCAGCGGCTTCCGGCCGACCTGACAATCTGCGGCAGGGCGGCGGAGTACCCGAACGAATCCGGCAGCCAGGCTTCGCGGCATTCGACGCCGAACTCCTGCAGGAAGAAGTTCTTGCCTTCAACGAACTGACGGGCCATGGCCTCACCGCCGGGCATGTTCGTGTCCGACTCGACCCACATGCCGCCCACGGGTACAAACTGGCCTGCCTTGACCTTCTCGCGGATCCTGCCGAAGAGCTCAGGGTAGAACTCCTTCATCCACGCAAGCTGCTGGGCCGACGAACAGGAGAACACAAAACCCGGATCCTCGTCCATCAGTGACACGACATTGGAAAACGTCCTGGCACACTTGCGGATGGTCTCACGCACCGGCCACAGCCAGGCGGAGTCGATGTGGGCGTGACCGGTGGCCACCAACTGGTGCGCGGACGCATAGGCTGGCCGGGACAGGACTTCGGCCAGGGCTGCGCGGCCGGCAGCGGCAGTACCGGGCACGTCGTCCGGGTCCATTTCGTCCATCATGCGCTCCAGCGCACGGAGGATCTCATGGCGCCGCGGCTGCTCCACGGGAAGCTCATGCATCAGCCCGGAGAGGGTCCAGACGTCCTGCTGGAGCTCCCAGACCGTCTGGTTCAGCTCCGCAATGGCGATCCTGCCGAGCCGGTACTGCGGGGCCGTGCCCGCCGTCGCCTTGTCCCCCAAGGGGGTTGCGGCGAAGGTCCAACCCTGCGCCATATCAGGATTGGCCGCTGCCTCAACATAGAAGTCAACGGCCATGCCGCTGCCCAGCAGTTTGAGCGGGATGTACTGGTTCCGCGGCGAAATCGCCTTGATGATAGTGCCGTCGGGACGCCACGCGATGCCTTCGCATTGGAAGCCGGGGGCTTCGTTGATAAACCCGAGGTCCACCACGATCTCCACCGTGGTGTCCGTGCCTGTACCCCAAGCCTCAGGAGCATCGCCTTGGAGCCGAAGCCACTTGGTGCCCCACGGCTGGCCCCAGGCGGCACCATGTTCCTGCGGGAGGAAGTCATGACGCAGGGCTTCCATCACGGTGACTGGTTCGCCGGGCGCATCCCAACTGCTCAGCGTGAGGGGAACACTGCGCGTGTAAACGGCAGGATTGATCCGCTCGCGGACAAACCGGCCCAGTCGGACTTCGGTAATCCGGCGGTCGTCATGCACTATAAACCCTCTTAGATACGTGAATTGGATTATTCGAATCCGGACAACACCGTCCAATCGATGGATAAAATCTACCGGCTAGTAGCCCAATAGCCAAGTACCAGTTCCCGTCTCAGGAGGGTTGGGAGGGTCTATCCCGCGAGCCCCGCTGCGGCATCCCCTGTCACGTCGGGGGCGGACAGTGTGACCCTTTCCTGGCCTGCATAGACGTTCATGCTCGTGCCGCGGCTGAACCCTGCCAGGGTCATGCCACTGGCCTCCGCCAACTCTACGGCGAGGCTCGAAGGCGCACTTACTGCAGCCAGCACCGGGATCCCCGCCAGTGCTGCTTTCTGGACGAGTTCAAACGATGCCCGTCCCGATACCTGCAGGACCAGCCCGGTCAGCGGCAGCATCCCCTCCCGCAGCGCCCAGCCCACTACCTTGTCCACGGCGTTGTGGCGGCCCACGTCCTCGCGCAGGCACAAAAGTTCCACGCCGCCGTCGTCCGTTATCCGGAAAAGGCCCGCGGCATGGACGCCGCCCGTCGTGTCAAAAACCGCCTGCGCTTCCCGAAGCCGGTCAGGCAGGGTGGCCAGGACCTCCGCCGGTATGGTCATAGGATCGGCTGCCGGGCTGTAGCGGGAAGATTTCCGTACGGCTTCGATTGAATCCGTACCGCAGATGCCGCAGGAGCTCGAGGTGAAGACGTTCCGCCCCTTGGAAGGAAGTTCCACGTCAGGCCGCAACTGGGCTTCCACCACGTTGAAGCTCTGAACACCATTTTCATCCTCACCGGCACAGAACCGGAGCGAAACAAGCTGCTCGGGAGCCCAGATGATGCCCTCCGACACGAGGAATCCGGCCACCAGGTCAAAGTCGTCACCGGGAGTCCGCATCGTCACCGAGAATGAAAGCTGGCCGAGCCGGATCTCCAGCGGCTCTTCAACAGCGAGGACGTCCTCACGGTGGCGGATGGGGAACTCCAGGGCAGCGGGCGAGCCGTCCAGGACGTATTTGTGCACCTTGCGGCGCTGGGTAACGCGGCCCATCAGCGGCCTGCCATGCTGTTCATAGGTCAATCATCGCATCACGAATGAGCCTGCGCAGTACGCATGGTGCCTGAGCAACAGGGCTCGAGCCCGCCCACTGGGACCCACGCGGCAGGGCCCGTCGGCCGGAGCACGTCAGCCGAGCAGGGCGCTCCAGTCCACCGGGCCGGCAGGCTTCGCGGCATCCTTGCCCGCGGTTTTGGTGGCGCTCTTGGCCGCTGTCCGGGTTTTGGGCTTGGCGCCTGCCGGTTCGGGTACCGGAAGCGGCGGCCCCCACGGCAAAGCGAAAGCAGGCACGGGCTCGCCGAGCTGCACTCCGTGCGGCGGAACTACCATCACGCCGTGTGCGGACGCCAGGCCGCGCATCATTCCAGGGCCGGTGTGCTTTGCCGGCGAAGCCATGCCGTAGAGGAGCCGGAAAGGCATCAGGCGTGTCCGGCCGGGCTCCGGTTCAATGGTGGTGCCGCAGGGGACGTGCTGGATGGGCGGCATGGCGCCGTGGCCCAACGCCGCGAGCAAGGGCGCACCCACCGTGGACAGGGCCATCATGGCAGCCAGCGGGTTACCGGGCAGCCCCAGCACAAAACGCCCGTCGGGGAGTTCGGCCAGGACAGCAGGGTGGCCGGGGCGCATGGCGATGCCGTCGATGATCAGCCGTCCGCCCAGCTCCGCCACTGCCCGGCGCAGGTGATCCGTGTCCGAGACGCCCGTCCCGCCGGTGGTGATGACGACGTCGGCGGGCAGCGCGGCGGGGTCCGGAACCTCCGGTGCGAGGTCCTCCAGCCCCGCCAACCACTCGGGATAGGAATCGCCGATCCTTTCCTGGCCGGCGTAAAGGCCGCCGAGCATGGCCACCACGGATGCAAGCTGGGGGCCGAACGTATCGCGGACCTGCCCCGGCACGGGCAAACCGTGTGCCACCACTTCGGAGCCGGTAAGCAGGAGCTTCACCACAGGCTTTCCACGGACCAGCAGGTCATCGTGCCCCGCAAGGGCGGCGACGGCCAGATGCGCCGGGTTCAGGGTCACACCGGCGTTCACCAGGACATCCCCTTCGGCCGCCTCCTCGCCAGCTTTCCGGATGTGTTGGCCGTTCCTGGGCTCGCCGGGGCGGGCAGTGCCGCCGGTTAGCAAAAGGGGCAGTCCGTCGTCGTCACTGCCCAACACAGCGCTCTCCCTGCGCAGCACCGCCTTGGCACCGGGAGGGATCAATCCGCCGGTGACAATGGGACTGGCCTGATGCGGAGCCAGCCGCTGGCCGGGCTCCGCCACGATCCAAGGGCCACTGCCGTTGACCGCCCAGCCGTCCATGGCCGAGGACGCGTAGTGCGGCATGTCGTGGAGGGCCCTGATGTCCTCGACAAGGATCCGGCCCAGAGCCTGGCTGAGCGGGACCCGTCCGGGCGGAATCGGCGTTGCCCTGTCAAAGGCAATTTGGCGCGCCTCTTCCCACGTGTGGGCCAGGTGCGTTGAGTGGGCCTCCGGTGGGGGCGGGGAATGCTGCGGGTCGGGGCTCCCGGCTTCATCGCCGGGGGCGGCGGTCATTCGACGGTGATCATTCGACGGGGGCCCCAGCGGCTTTCGAGGCGCTGGCTTCAGACGCGGTGGCTGCAGGCATGGAAGCTGAAGGCACGGTGGCATCGGAGTCGTAGTCCGCAGCCAGTGTCCGGGCGCGGTCCATGGCTGCTGTCATGGCTGCGGGGCCGGGTGCCTGCCCGGATCCGGCAGCCAGGCCTGCGGCGAGGCCGGCAATGAAAGTGGTCAGCGGTGCGGCCGGCCGCACCACTGAGTGGGCCGCAACTCCCGCCAGCGACAGGATGGCATTGACGTCAATCTGCACGTCCTCCAAGTCATACGCCTGCAGCAACGACCTGCACCACTCTTCCAGCGTCTCGTCCTGGTTTTTCACGCTCTGCCTCCCAAATCATCTGCGGCCGCTTTGCTCCGGAATTCACCAATCGGACCAGGGCCGGCCACTCCAAGGGTGGCGGCATCATCCCAGGTGTCCACGTCTGCCGTGGAGCCGGCCGGAACGGCGACAGGCTTTACGTCAAGACTAGCAAGGAGTACCCGGACCGACGCGTTGACTAAGTCACCGCTGGCCGCAAGCTCAGCCGCCGAGCGTTGTAGCGCGGCCGTGCTATAAAACCCCACCAGGGGCTGCCTGCGACCATCCTCGGAGACTGCCACCACCCCGTCCCGTCCCGCCGCCGGACCGGCGGCCAGCAACCCCTCCCGCAGGGCGGCTACCGCCTGCCGGACTTTGGGCATGTCACAGGCCAGAACCAGGGTCAACGGCGGCCGGCTGCCTTCCGCCTTCTCCAGTGCTGCGAGCCCGGCGGCTATGGCCGCGGCCGGACCGCCGAAGGGCGGCTCCTCACGGCAACTAAGGGTCCCGGCCGGAGTTTCCCCGGCGTCAGGACCCACTACGACGACGGCCCGGGCACCTCCGGCGGCGGCAACCGAACGGCGCAACAGCGTTTCGCCGTCGTACTTCAGCTCCTGCTTGGGTACACCGCCAAGGCGCGCGGAACGGCCGCCGGCGAGAATCACGGCATCAAAGTCGAGGGGGTCAGCGTCCACCCACCCAGCCTAACCGGGCTGTCGGTGTCAGGCCGCCCGTTCCGGCAGCAGAAAAGGATCCCAGGCAGGCGTCGGCTTCTCAAGTTCCTTGATCTGCCAAATGGTGCCGTGCGGCGGTTCAGGCACGAACCTCAGCTTCCAGCCCATCTCGGCAGGCGTATGGTCGCCCTTGCTGTTGTTGCATCGAAGGCACGCAGCCACGAGGTTTTCCCACGAGTCGGCGCCGCCGCGCGACTTGGGCTGCACATGGTCGATGGTGTGGGCACCCTTGCCGCAATAAGCACACCGGTGACCGTCCCGCCGCAGGACGCCGCGGCGGCTGACCGCGGAGCTCTGGTTATATCTCGGGCGGATGTAGCGGTTCAGGAGAATCACGGACGGGCGGCCCAGGATCTCCTGCGGCCCCACCACGGGGTCATCGCCCTCGGCAATAACACTGGCCTTGCCCGTGAGCACAAGCACCAGCGCCCGGCGGAAGGTGACTACCGCCAGCGGTTCATATCCAGCATTCAGAACGAGAGTGCGCATGCACTTACCTCTTTGTGGCCGCACCCGTCAGGGGCACGAGGGCCGGCTGCCCCCGGCATATCCGGGCTATGGATCGACACCACAAGAGTAAACAAAAAATACCCGGAAAAACTAATCGCCCAGTCTGACAGTTCTGACGTGCCGGGCCGCCACCCGCCCGTCCGCCCCGAAAGGGCAGGAGACAGCAAAGGACCCCCGCCATCAGGCAGGGGTCCTTTGAACGCTTAAACAGTTACTAGGACACGCGAATGAAAACCGGTCCCGAGCCAACGTTGGCGCTGAACACAACGGTCTGGTTGCCGTTGTAGCCGCCGTGCACGGCCTGGCCGTTGCCTGCATAAACCGCGATGTGGGCCATGCCTGCGCCGCCGTTGGCGTAGTAGATCAGGTCACCGGGCTGTGCTTCTGCTGCGCTCACAGTGCGGCCCAGGGAGAGGTAGCCGGCAGGCCAGTCGTGGAAGTTGATTCCCACGGCGGCGAGCGAGTTGGTCACCAGCATGGTGCAGTCCTGGTTGACACCCAGCTGGGCGTACGCTGCGGACAGGATGGCCTGACCCTTGCCGCTGGCAGCGACCGGAGCAGCCGGGGCCGCGGGGGTGGAAGAAGCCACCTTGATTGCTGCCGCAGGCTTGGCGGCAGGAGCGGCCGGGGCGGCAGGCGCCTCAACAACAGGCTCGGGCTCTTCGACGGGAGCCGGAGTGGTGGTAACTGCCGGCTTCTCGAAGGAGATGGCAATGGTGGATTCAGCCGAAATGACGGCCGGTGCTGCCGCCCCAACCTCAAAGCTGGGGGCCGCTTCATGCTGAACATTTGTATCGGCGGCGTTGGCCGCGATACCGCTGGTCAGGACCAGGCCGGAGGCAGCGGCGATAACCGCGGCCTGACGGCCCATGCCGCCGGCGTTGTCGCCGACAGCCTTGGCAATGACAGCCAGCGAGTTGGTCTTGGTGACCTCGGCGCGGTGCCGTGCAACAGTTGCACGTGTAGTCATTAATTTTTCTCTCTTTCGTGTTCCTCAGGACCGCGAGGGCAGCCCAAGGGCTTTGGACGCGCCGGCATCTTGGGGGTACGTCGGCACGCCCCGAACGGGGATTTAGCGAAGAGTTTCCAGGAAGAAACGGGAGGGTTCCGGAATCCGGACTAGCCCAGGGTGTAGAACGAGGACGTGCCCGTTGCTGCAGCGGCGTGCAGCAGGGTGCCCTGCGAGGGGTTCAGTGCGCTGATCATCATGCCGTTGCCGACGTAGATGCCCACGTGTGCGCCACCGTTTTGCATGACCAGGTCGCCAGGGGACGGCGTGGAGGTGGGCCGCATGGCGTTCCAGGCGTTGGTGCGGGGAATGCTGATCCCAGCCTGGGCGTAGACCCACTGGGTGAAGCCGGAGCAGTCCCAGCCATTGGGAGTGGTGCCGCCCCAGAGGTAGGGGTGGCCGATGCCGGTGTAGGCGATGGCTGCCAGGCCCGACGCTGCTGCGGAGGAAACGGTGTCCGCGAGCTTGGCCGAAGCGTCCTTAGTTGCGTCAGCCGCGCGGGTTGCTGGTTCCGCAGCCGTGGACTGCGCACGGACCCGTTCGATCACGGGCGCGGCCGTGGTCTTGACTACCGGGCGCTCGAAGGAGACGGTGGCCGTGGGTGCGGCGGTCACGGCAAGCGCAGCCTGCGCGGATCCGGACTCGGTGGACGCGGACACACCAGCGGTGGTGTCTGCGGCGTTGGCCGGAAGCCCCATGGTCAGGATCAGACCTGACGCGGCTGCGATGACAGCAGCCTGGCGACCTACGGTCCCGGCATTTGCACTTACTGCCTTGGACACGGAGCCCAAGGGGTTGGTGCGAACCGTTTGCGCACGGTGGCGCGCAGAATTATGGCGTGATGACACGAAGGTAGCCTCTCCCAATGCCTGCGAGGTGAGCTGTCGGATTCGGATGGGAGTCACCCGGCCGCGCTGCTTCCTGGGAAGCTTTGCGACTTAACCCCAAGGCCTTCTTGCGAAGACCAAAATTGGTTCCCCCGCCCCTGCCAGACGATGTCATGCGAACGGACCTTGAGCGGTGGCAGAGCTAGGCAATCCACTCAAGAGCGTCAACTTCGGAAAAGTTGACGCGCTTTAGACGTTACAGGACTTCGGAGGCAATGTCACATTCAGGTCACGGCATGCCACTGTGATTTGAGAGTGTGCCATCACTTGGGCTCAGAGCCAGCCGGTGGGGTCAACAACGTCGCCGTTGACCTGCACCTCGAAGTGGAGGTGGCAGCCTGTAGAGGCGCCGGTGGTGCCGCTGAGGGCCACAACCTGGCCGCGGGTCACGGTCTGGCCAACCGTGACGCTGGCCGAGGACAGGTGGTTGTACGTGGTCTCCAGGCCGTTGCCATGGTCAATCACTACGCGGTTGCCGCCGCCGTACTGGTGCCAGCCGACGAATGTCACAGTGCCGCTGGCGGCAGCCAAGACCGAGGTCCCGCATTGGGCCACATAGTCCTGGCCGCGGTGAAAGTCGCCGGCCCCTCCAGTGATGGGGCTGATTCGAAAGCCGAACGGTGAAGCCGTAACCAGCTGGGCGAGCGGCGCACCCAGGCTTCCTGCGGAGGCCGCACGAGTGATGGATCCGGCCGACTGTGCGCTCAGCAACTGCTTCAGCTTGCCGTCCGGGTCACCCTGGGTGACCACAGAGGATCGGCTGAAATCAATCTGGGCGCCCGCTTCGGCGGAAATCTCCGGCTGCGGGGCGGCCGACACGGCCGCAACAGGGTGGCCAGGCTGCTGGTCTGCCATCACCGGGCCCGTTACGGGAACGGTCACGGTCAGGACCAGGCCCGTTGCAGCGAGGGCAATGCCTGCCTTCTGCCCAACGCCGCTGGCGGCGGCGAAATCGGTGACCTGCCGAAACGCACCCCGTCGGCGGCGCCGCGCTTCGCGCTGCGGATCGCGGGGCCTCTCCGCGGTGGAATCTTCGACCGCGCGAGGCGCCGAAGCGGGGCCTGCCGCCCGGCGGCGGCCCCTGGAGTAATGCGTGGTCAAGAATGTTCCTCTCTGGATAGCCTGCGAAGTTAGCTGTCGGATTCGGGTCAGAGAGTTCAAAGACCCGGTCCGCCGTTGCAAGCACTCGGCGCAGAGATGCCCATGAGGGACCTTCACTGAAGAGGCTTGCTGCTGACGGACTTCACCCCGAGGCAGCCTTGCGACTGCCGGTTGTGGTTCCCCCGCCTCTGCCAGTTGGTGACTCGTGCACCTGATCCGCTGGCAGAGCTCGGCTCCGGATCAGGTAACGCTTTTGTATCGACGCTTGGATTAAGACTATAGGCGATCACAACGGACAGTAACAATTCCGTTATATTTGCGGAACCGCCAGATTTTCGCTAACGCCTGCCGCGAGGGCGCTGCATAGACGCCGCTCCAGCGGACTGCGGTTCCCTCAGCTGACGGAGACGAAAACGTGAGCCGCAACTTCCGGCGGCAACTCGAGTGCGCCCTCGATCCCCGGAACCCGTACCGAAATGTACTCCCCCACGCGCTCCAGGGACACTGAAGCACCGGGCCTGATCCCGCCTTCGTCCAGCTGCACCAGTAACTCAGGTTCCACCTGGATGGGCTCAGCCAACCTGCTGACCGTGACACTCGACGTCGGCCCGTATCCGCGCATGGCCTCTACGAGATTAATCACACCAGCTTCGGGGAGGGCGGCAGCCCCGCCCAGCGCAGCCAACCCGGGGATGGGGTTGCCGTACGGCGACTTGGTGGGATGGTCAAGGAGTTGGTAGATGCGCCGTTCCACCCGCTCGCTCATCACGTGCTCCCAGCGGCACGCTTCATCATGGACGTAGGCCCAGTCCAAGCCGATAACGTCAGCCAGGAGGCGCTCCGCGAGCCGGTGTTTGCGCATGACCTCAGTGGCGCGCTTGCGGCCGGTGTCAGTGAGTTCCAAATGGCGGTCTCCGGACACGACTACCAGTCCGTCGCGCTCCATCCGGCCGACGGTTTGGGACACAGTGGGTCCCGAGTGGCGCAGCCGCTCGGCGATGCGTGCGCGAAGGGCAACGATGTTCTCTTCTTCAAGCTCCAAAATGGTTCGAAGATACATCTCCGTGGTATCGATCAGATCCGTCATCCAGCTCAGCTCCTCGAGCACAGTACCTTGCGTTGACCCACCGTATCGCGTTCAAGCCGCAGCGAGGTCCGGTAAAAAGCTTAGCCTATTTTGAATTTGTCCGGATAATCACTCATCGTCTCACTGACCAGACTATGACGGTGCCGGTTGCCGCCCGATCCAAGGTTTCAGGCAGAATAAAAGCGGCCCTCGTTGCAGTCGCCGCTGACTGCCGGCCACCCCACCGTCCCGGACGCCAATCACGTCCATGCCGAAATTGGAGCCCTTGTGAGCGAAACCAGCATCACTATTCCCGCCGATCTCCTGCCCAAGGACGGACGCTTCGGCGCGGGACCTTCCAAGGTCAGGCCGGAGCAGATTGAGGCACTCTCAGCAGCGTCCCGGACCATCCTTGGTACTTCCCACCGCCAGGCGCCCGTCAAGAACCTGGTGGGTTCTGTCCGCGAGGGCCTCAGCCAGTTCTTCCGCGCCCCGGAGGGCTACGAGGTCATCCTGGGCGTCGGCGGCTCCACAGCATTCTGGGACGTAGCAGCCTTCGGCCTGGTGGAAACCAAGGCCCAGCACCTTTCGTTCGGCGAGTTTGGCTCCAAGTTCGCTTCCGCCACCAACAACGCCCCCTTCCTGGAGGCCTCCTCCATCATCAAGTCCGAGCCCGGCACCCGCCCGGAGGCCCAGGCGGAGGCAGGCGTCGACGTCTACGCCTGGCCGCAGAACGAGACGTCCACGGGCGTGGCAGCTCCTGTCAAGCGCGTCGAGGGCACCGATGCCGGCTCGCTGGTCCTGGTGGACGCGACGTCCGCGGCCGGTGGGCTTGACGTCGACGTTAGCGAGTCGGATGTGTACTACTTCGCCCCGCAGAAGAACTTCGCTTCCGACGGCGGCCTGTGGCTGGGCCTGTTCTCCCCCGCCGCGCTGGAACGCGCCG
>JBDTQQ010000029.1:0-11770 GCA_039932075.1 Pseudarthrobacter sp.
GGAAGACCAGGAACCCGAAAACGACCAGCGGAAGGGCGTTGGACAGCAGATGGTTCATGTTGGCGTGGAGGAGCGGGAAAGTGAAGATGTCCAAGAGCCCGTCCAGAGACCTTGGCCTCAGCCCGAACGTCCGGTTCAGGGCGTGCAGGGTCAGCATATTGACCACTTCAATGACAAAGAGCACCACCACAAAGCCGCCCGAGACCAGCAGCCCGCCTTTAGCGCGCGAAGCAGTGGTTGCCCTGCTCCTTGGTCTTCCGTCCCCAATCGCATCAAGCATGGCTGCTCCTAATGCACCACAATCGGCTGAAAACCCTCGGCGCGAAGGGCGCTCAGGACCTGTTCGCAGTGTTCGTGGCCCTTGGTTTCGAGGTTAACGGTAATGGAGACGTCACCCATGCTGATTGAGCCGCCAACACGCGTGTGGTCCAGCCCGGTCACGTTGGCATCATTTTCGGCAATGATGCGGGCGATGGTTGCCAGCGAGCCCGGCCGGTCATCGAGCATCATGCGCACCGTCATGTAGCGGCCGGCGGCGGACAGACCGCGCTGGATGACCTTGAGCATCAGCATCGGGTCAATGTTGCCGCCGGACAGGATCACGGCGGTGGTGCCGGGGTTTTCGATCTTCCCGTCCATCAGCGCGGCAACCCCCACAGCTCCCGCGGGCTCCACAACCAGCTTGGCCCGTTCCAGCAGGAAGATCAGGGCACGCGCCAGCGAATCTTCGCTAACGGTGACCACGTCATCCACCAGCTCCCGGATGATGCTGAACGGCAGCTGGCCGGGACGGCCCACGGCGATGCCATCAGCCATGGTGGAGACCTTCTTCAGCGGAACCAGCGCGTCAGCGGCCAGCGACGGCGGATAAGCAGCCGCGTTTTCGGCCTGGACGCCGATGATGCGGATCTCACGCCCAAGCTCCCGGGCCCTTGCCTTCACGGCCACTGCGACGCCGGCCAGCAGCCCGCCGCCACCCACGCCCATCAGAATGGTGTCCACGTTGGGGATCTGTTCCAGTATCTCCAACCCCACGGTGCCTTGGCCGGACACCACATCCACGTTGTCGAAAGGGTGCACAAAAACCATGCCCGACTCGTCGGCATATCGCTGCGCCTCGGCGAGGGCCTCGTCCACGTTGTGCCCGTGAAGTACCACCTCGGCACCGTGGCTGCGGGTGGCGGCCAATTTGGGAAGCGCTACGCCCAGAGGCATGTAGATGCGGGCCTTGATGCCGAGCGCTTTGGCGGCCACCGCCACGCCCTGGGCGTGATTACCCGCCGACGCAGCCACAACACCGCGCTTTTTCTCTTCCTCGGACAGATTGGCCATCCGCACGTAGGCGCCGCGGACCTTGAAGGAACCGGCCCGCTGCAGGTTTTCGCACTTGAAGAAGACCTCGCCGCCCACCATGCTGCCGAGGGCCCGCGACGATTCCACCGGTGTCCGCGTAATAATCCCATCGAGCAGCTTCTGCGCCTCCAGGACATCGTCCAGCGTGACGGGAAGGGTATCGAGGGTGTTCACGGACTGTTCTCCTTGGGTGGATTCGGCTCCGGTGGCCGGCCGACGGGTCAGGCCTTGGCCTCCGGATTGGATGCGTCTGTGCTGGCTGCGGCGTCCTCGCCACGGAGGGACCTGCCGCCCGGCGACCGGACTTCCCTGATGGTGTCATCGGTGTCCGGGCCAAGCGTCACTGGCCCTTCGGGGGTTACCAGCACTTGTTCATGTTCCCACGTTCTGGCAGCGATGTAGCGAATTGCGGAGTTTGCTACGGCGAGAATGGGCACTGAGAACAGCGCCCCGGGAATACCTGCAAGGTATGATCCTGCCGCCACGCTCAGGATGACCGCCACCGGATGCAGGGACACGGCCTTGCCCATCACCAGTGGTTGCAGGATGTGGCTCTCCAACTGCTGGACCAGGAGCACTATGGCCAGCATGATGAGTGCGTTGATCGGACCGTTTGCCACGAGCGCCAAGAGGACGGCGATGGCGCCTGTTACCAGTGCACCGACCACCGGGATGAACGAGCCAATGAATACGAGCACGCTCAGCGGCAGGGCCAGCGGAACTCCGATGACCGCCGCTCCCACGCCAATGCCCACCGCGTCCACGAAGGCGACAAACATCTGGATCCGCGCGTAGCTGACCATGGAGGCCCAGCCCTTGCGACCGGCGCCGAACGTGGCAGCGCGCGCTTTCTTCGGCAGCAGACGGACCATGAAGGCCCAGATCCGGTCGCCCTCAAGCAGGAAAAAAATCAGGATGAAAAGGGCCAGCACCAGGCCGGCTGCGAAGTGGCCTGCAGTACTGCCGAAGGACAGTGCGCCGCTAAGGATGCTGCTGCTGTTGTTCTGCAGAGCAGCGGTGGCGTCCTTGAGGTACTGGTCGATCTGGTCCGCCGTCAGGTGCAGCGGTCCGTCGGCCAGCCAGTCCTGGACCTGCCTCACGCCAGCCAGGGCCTGGGACCAGAGTTCACCGAAGCCGGATACCAGCTGGCGTCCGACCAGGGAAAGGGCCCCAACGATCAGGCCGATGAATCCGAGCACGGTGATGGCCACCGCGGCGCCGTTTGGCAGCCGCTTGCTCCGCAACCAGCGCACCACCGGGCTCAGCAGTCCGGCCAGGAGCGCTGCCACCATAACGGGAATGATCAGAAAGCTGATCCGGCTTAGCAGCCAGATCAGGGCGCCACCCACCACCAGGATGAGCCCGATCCGCCAGGCCCACGAAGCTGCGATGCGGACACCGTACGGGATGTCCAGGTCGAGCTCCCGGTCCGCCCGGGTGCGGCGGGTTCGGGGCTTTTCAGCAGGCTGGATCGAGTCCGGTGCCTGCCGGCCCGGAGATGAGGTGGATGGGGTGGCGTCCTCGGCTGGCGTCATAGCCTAATACTTCCTTAGCTGCGGCCCTTATGCGAAACGACTACCCGGCGTCGCCCAACACCGCATCAATGCCCCACGTCATGGTGAAGGATTCTCCCGGCGGGAGCCACCGCAAACCGTCACCTGAGTTGAAGGCATTGGCGGGACCGGTCATGGGCTCGATGGCCACCGCCCGGGGCCGGCCCGGCAGTTGGGTTGTCACGAAAACGTGGACGTAGCTGCAGGATTCGTCCTGCCACAGCGTCACACTGCGGCCATCCGGCGCGGCGAGTGTGTGGCGGGCCGTGCCGCCGTCGAACGTGAGGCCTGTGAGTGCCACATCAATGTCGAGGTCCCCCACGCGCTGGCCGCCGCGGAAGTCGTTGTCCCCGCTGACGGGTTCCGAGCTACGTGGAATCAGCCGCTCGTCCGCCACCAGGGTGGTGTCCGCGGCCACAGTGAGGACCAAGTTGTCCACTTCTGCGTCACCGAGCCGCAGGTACGGGTGGGCTCCCAGCACGAACGGGGCCGGGGCGTTGGAGTCGTTAATCAGGCTCTGACGCACTTCCAGGCCCAGATCCTCCGTCAGCAGGTGCTGCACCCGGTGGCGTACCAGGAAGGGATAGCCGTGCTGGGGAAATATCGTCGCCTCAAGGGTCACCGAATACTGCGACTCGTCAACAAGGTTGTAGGCGGCGTTGCGGAGCAGTCCATGACTGGCGTTGTTCCGCGAAACCTCCGTGATGTCGAGCTGCTGCTTCTTCCCATCGAGGTACCAAAGCCCGTCCTCCACCCTGTTTGCCCAAGGCGCGAGCGTGATTCCGGCGGCCCCGGGCGAAATCTCGGCATCACCGTACGTTTCTGTGAGCGGCACACCGGCACGGCTGTAGAGCCGCAAGCCGGCCGCCAGCTCGGTGACCACGGCCAGGGCATCGGCCCTCCGGATCTCGTATTGACGTCCCGTGGCATAAGTCCGGAAACCGGAGGGAACACTCGCGGCCGGGGTTGTACTCGAAGTCATGAGCACCACCGTACAGGTGGTTGACGGCTCCAGCCATCACCGAACTGTTATATTTTGTTTGAAAATCTTTCCTTTTGAGCCCATTCTTGGCATGATCGTTTCCAGGCGGCACTCTCGAAGGACCTCAGCCATGACAGGAATTACCAGCACGCGGCTCGCCGACGGCCGGGAGCTCATCTACAAGCTCAAGTACCTCGCCAGCTTCCAGGCCGCCATGGGCGCGTTCATCAACCACACCACACCGGAGAGCGGGGCGGAGCGGCTGCGTGCCGTGATCGTCCCGGAATCCGTCCCCTCCCCCGACCGACCCGAAGGAGTACACGCATGAGCGCCGCCCCTGACCCGCTGACCACCCAGGCACCGCCCGGCCCGGCGGACCTTGCCGCCCGCTTCGAGCGGGAGTTCGGCAGGCTTCCCGACGGCGTCTGGCAGGCGCCGGGACGAGTCAACCTGATCGGCGAACACACCGACTACAACGAAGGCTTTGTGCTCCCGTTCGCCATCGACAAGACTGCCCGCGTGGCCGTCGCAGTCAGGCCGGACTCCATGGTCCGGCTCTTGTCCACCTACGGCAACCAAGGCCTGGTCACCGCAGACCTGGGCGCCCTGGAGCCAGGGTCCGCGACGGGCTGGACGAAGTATCCACTAGGTGTGGTCTGGGCGCTGCAGCAGCGCGGCATCGCGGTCCCCGGCGTGGACCTGCTCCTCGACTCCGACGTGCCGCTGGGCGCCGGCCTGTCCTCCTCACACGCCATCGAGTGCGCCGTCATCACGGCCCTCAACGAACTGACTCGAGCCGGGCTGGGACCGCAGGAGATGGTCCTCGCCACCCAGCGTGCGGAAAACGACTTCGTCGGCGCCCCCACGGGCATCATGGACCAGTCGGCGTCACTTCGCGGCTCCAAGGGCCATGCCGTGTTTCTGGATTGCCGGGACCAGAGCGTTCAGCTGGTTCCCTTCGACGCCGAGTCCGCCGGGCTTGTCATGCTGGTGATTGACACCAAGGTGTCCCACTCCCATGCCGACGGCGGCTACGCCTCCCGCCGGGCTTCCTGTGAGCGGGGCGCAGAACTGCTCAGAGTGAAGGCCCTCCGCGATATTCAGGCCAGCGATCTGCCGAAGGCGAGCAGCCTGCTGGACGAGGTCACCTACCGCCGTGTGCGCCACGTGGTAACGGAGAACAGCAGGGTCCTGCAGACAGTGGAACTGCTCGCTGGCAACGGTCCCGGCGCCATCGGGGCGCTGCTGGACGCCAGCCACGTTTCCATGCGGGACGACTTCGAGATCTCCTGCCCGGAACTGGATCTGGCAGTGGAAACCGCACGTGCCAACGGTGCCATTGGCGCACGGATGACTGGCGGCGGTTTCGGCGGCGCAGCCATCGCCCTCACACCGGTGGAGGCGGAAGCCCAGGTACGCGCCGCCGTCGCACGCGCGTTCGCTGAGGCCGGCTACACGGCTCCCGAGATATTCACCGTGACCCCGGCGGCCGGGGCGAAGCGCATCTCATAGCTGCAACACAGAAAGGGGCTCCCGTCCGTGCGCGATGCACAGCGGGAGCCCCTTCAGTTTTGGTAAGAGTACGACGGCGGCCGCCGCCGTGGGCGTTAGTCGTCGCCGCGCAGAATGGCGAGCAGGCGGATGATCTCCACATACAGCCACACCAGGGTGACAGTCAGGCCGAACGCTGCGGTCCAGGAGAAGCGCTGCGGAGCGCCGTTCTGCACGCCAGCCTCGATGCTGGTGAAGTCCATGACCAGGGAGAATGCGGCCAGGCCGATGGCCAGGATGCCGATGACAACGCCAATAATGCCGCTGCGCAGGCCGAAGGGCTCCGTCGTCAGCCCGGTAAGCATCATGACGAGGTTGACCACGGAGAAGAGCGCATAACCCACCAGGGCGATCATAAAGAACTTCATGGCCTTGGGCGTGGCGCGCACTTTGCCGCTCTTGAACAGGAGCAGCGTCACCGTAAACACGGACAGCGTGCCGATGACAGCCTGGAGCCCCACACCCGGGTACATGAGGTCGAGCACGCGGGTGAGTCCACCCAGGAACAGGCCTTCCAGTCCGGCATAGGCGAGAATCAGCGCCGGCGAGGGCTGCTTCTTGAACGTGTTGACCATGGCCAGGACGAAGCCGCCCAGTGCACCGACGATCATCAGCATGCTGGCAAGGCCCATGCTGACAAACAGGGTCACGGCTGCGCCGGCAAGCAGGACGCCGAGGCAGGCAGCGGTCTTGACGATGACGTCGTCGTAGGTCATCCGCCCGGTATCCGCGGGACCCGCGGCCGGCTGGTTGTACATCTGTTGCAGCTGCTCGTCGGTCATAGGCTGCTGTTGGCCCCAGCCACCCCGCCCGTCCATGACTTGGCCGGGCGCGCGGCCATAGGACTGCTGTCCGAAAGGCTGCTGGCCGTACTGGGCCTGCCCGTAGGGCGCCTGCGGGACACGCGGTGCCTGCGTCGCTCCACGGAAGTTCTTTCCGTTGAAGATCGGGTTTCCGCCAAGTGCCATTGCTGGTGTCCTCCAAGTAAGGGGTTGAGAGTCGTGAACTACAAGTCACGCTACCAATATCTACGCGCTCACGCGCCAATAAGTTCCCCTATTGAAGGCGCCGAAACCCAACTGTGATGCAGCCGAGCCCCTCAGCCCACCCCGAGATAGGCCTCCTTGATGGCAGGATTCGCCAAGAGTTCCTTCCCAGTACCGCTGTGGGTGATCTCCCCCGTCTCCAAAACAAACGCCCGGTGGGCGCCGGCAAGGGCCTGGTTGGCGTTCTGTTCGACCATCAGCACAGTGGTCCCCTGCTTGTTGATCTCCTTGATGATCTTAAAGATCTGGCGGATGAATTGCGGAGCCAGTCCCATGGACGGCTCGTCAAGGAGCAGCAGTTTCGGATCCGACATCAAGGCCCGTCCGATGGCAAGCATTTGCTGCTCACCTCCGGACATCGTGCCGCCGTACTGCTTGATCCTTTCCTTCAGCCGCGGGAACAGGTCAAACACCCGTTCAAGGTCCTGCGGCACTCCGGTCCTGTTCTTCCTGCCGAAGGTACCCATGTCCAGGTTTTCCATGACCGTCATGCCCGGAAAGATCCCGCGGCCCTCCGGCGCCTGCGAGATGCCGCGGACCACCCGGATATGAGCTTTCATCTTGGTGATGTCTTCACCAGCAAAAGTGATCTTCCCGGCGGAAGGGTTCAGGATTCCGGAGATCGTCTTCATGGTGGTCGTCTTGCCGGCCCCGTTGGCGCCAATGAGTGAAACGACTTCCCCTTCATTAACACTGAAGGACATGTCCCGGATGGCCCTGATGCGTCCGTAGTGGACCGAAATTCCGTCAACCTCAAGCAACGTCATCTTCAGGCTCCCCAAGGTAGGCCGAAATAACCCGCGGGTCTTCTCGGATGGCCCGTGGCAGGCCGTCAGCGATCTTCTTGCCGAACTCCAGGACAACGATCCTGTCCGTCACCCCCATGACTAGCTTCATGTCGTGCTCAATGAGCAAAACGGTATAACCTTCGTCGCGGATGGTGCGGATCAAGGCCATTAGTTCCTCCTTCTCCGCAGGATTGAATCCGGCAGCAGGCTCATCCAGGCAGAGGACCTTCGGGTCCGTGGCCAGGGCGCGTGCTATCTCCAGGCGCCGCTGAAAGCCGTAGGGAAGGTGCCGGGACAGAAAATGCGCGTGATCGGCGATTCCTACAAAGTCCAGCAAGGCCATTCCCCGCTCAATTGCGGACTTTTCCTCCCTGATGTGGGTGGGCAGCCTCAGCAACGCTCCGCCGACACTCGTGCGGTGGCGCGCATCCAAACCGACCACGACATTTTCGAGGGCCGTCATCTCGCCGAAGAGACGGATGTTCTGGAAGGTGCGCGAAAGCCCAAGCCTGGTGATCTTGTGCTGCTTCAGCCCGTTGATGACCTGGCCTTCGAGGACCACCTGGCCGCTGGTGGGTTTGTACACCCCCGTCATGGCATTGAAGCAGGTGGTCTTTCCGGCTCCGTTGGGCCCGATCAGCCCAAGGATCTCGCCACGTTTAATGTTGAAGCTGATATTGTCCAACGCGACGAGACCGCCGAATTTGATCGTGAGGTTCTGCACCTCGACGATGTTTTCACCAACCTTGGCTGCGATTTCGCGGTCCGGAGCCACCATTTCGGCCAGCTCCGGCTCGACCCCCGCTTCGGCCAGCGCAGACACGTCAGGGCCGGCTTGCGCGGGCGCCTCCATTTCCCCTGCCTGCGTCGGCTTGGCCGGCGCGTTTTCCTCGCTCATGCCTGCGCTCCCTTCTCACTGCTCGGGCCCGGCCGCGGACCGGCAGGCCCGGGCGACGACGGGCCGGTGCTGTCCTTTTTTGCCACCCTGCCGTATGCCGTCCGCCCGTAGGCAAGCAGGCGTTGGCGTGCGGGCAGCAGGCCCTGGGACCGGAAGATCATGATCAGCACCAGAGCGATACCGAAGATGAGGTACTTGTACTCCGCGATGGCGGTAAAACGCAGCGGAATGTAGCTCACCAGGGCACCACCCAAGATGGCTCCGACCTTATTTCCTGCGCCTCCGAGCACCACCGCGGCAAGGAACAGGATGGAGGTGGTGACGTCAAACTTCTGGTTGTTCACGAAGCCGACTTGCCCAGCAAACAGGGCACCTGAGAGGCCGCCGATGGCTGCTCCGATGGCAAACGCCCACACCTTGTACTTGAATGTGGGCACGCCCATGATTTCGGCAGCATCTTCATCCTCACGGATGGCAATCCAGGCGCGGCCCACGCGACTGCGTTCGAGGTTGCCCACGAGGAGCGTGATGATAATGATGATGGTCAGTGTGAGCCAGTACCACGGCACGCCATTGGAATTGGAGAAGATCGGCGTTCCGTCGGCTTCGGTTCCGGGCGGATGACCCACATTCTGAAATCCCACTTGGCCTTTCATGGCCGGAATAATCGTTGCCAGGATGCGGACAATCTCTCCGAACCCGAGCGTGACGATGGCCAGATAGTCTCCCCGGAGCCGGAGGGTTGGAACGCCCAGCACCACGCCAAAAAACATAGTCACAGCCATGGCAATCGGGATGGTCCACAGGTAGGGGATGTGCAGGAAGGGCGAGTCTGGACTGGTCAGCATCGCCGCGCAATAGGAGCCGACCGCGAAGAAGGCCACGTACCCGAGGTCCAGCAGGCCCGCGTAGCCCACCACCACATTCAGTCCGACGGCGATCAGCGCGAAGCGTGCCATGTCGAAGCAGGCGAGGGCGAAGTTGTTGCCCGGCTCGGTAGTGATGATCGGTGGATTGATCAGCGGCAGCATGTAGGCCAGGATTACAACGACGATCAGAAATGCCCATTGCTGCTGCCTTGGGAGTGCGTTCCATTTTTCACTCCAGGCACCAAAGATGCCGCGCCGCCCCCGCTTTTCGGGCGTTACGCTGCTTCCGGGTCCGGCTGCTACGGCCTCGCGGTCCGCAGCAGCCTGCGCCGCTGCCGCTTCCGGAAGCGGAGTGGGTCCGTCTGTCATGCTCATGCTTTGCTCCTTCCCAGGGCACTGCCGAGAATTCCCTGCGGCCGCAGGAGGAGGACGAGCACCAGGACAACGAAGGCAACCACGTCGGTCCATTGTGAATTGCCGAGCAGGATCTGCCCATAGTTACCGATGAGACCCAGGAGCAGACCGCCCAGGAGCGCCCCCCTGACGTTGCCGATCCCGCCCAGCACCGCGGCCGCAAACGCCTTGATGCCCAGCACGAAACCGCCGCTGTACTGGACACCCGACGGAATCTTCATCACGTAGAACAGCGCTGCCGCTCCGGCCAGCAGGCCGCCGATAACGAATGTAGTGATGATAATGCGTTCTTTGTTGACGCCCATCAGGGTGGCCGTGTCCGGGTCCTGGGCCACCGCGCGGATACCGCGCCCGGTCCGGGACTTCCGGATGAAGCGTTCGGTGCCCACCATCATGATGACGGCGGCGATGATGATAACCAGCTGCTGGGAATCCACGATTGTTCCGAAGACATCAAAGATTGGCGTGGGCCGGAACATGGTCAGTGCCAGTTCCGGACTCGGGCCGCGCCACAGGTAGATCAGGTACTGGATGGTGAATGACGCTCCGATGGCAGTGATCAGGAACACAAGGCGAGGTGCGTTCCGCTTACGCAGGGGTTTGTAGGCCAGGCGTTCAAGCACGAAGGCGGTTAGCGCGGAAGCAATCATCGCCACCACGAGTGCCAGTAACAGGTTCAGGATGATGGCCCAGATGTCCAGCCGCGGGGCTGAAGGGCCAAAACCCAAGGTGCTCAAGGTGAAAAAGACTGCGTAGCAGCCGACGATGAATACCTCTGAATGGGCAAAGTTAATGAGGTTCAGGACACCGTAGACAAGGGTGTAACCAAGTGCGACCAAGGCATAAATGGCGCCAAACGTCAGGCCATCGAACGTCGCGCTCCAGAAGTTTTGCATAAGCGAGGGAACATCGAAGGAAATCCAGTCATTTTCCATCGGCGGTAGATGGACGAGCAGTGGCAGCATGGGACATCCTGTCAGGCGCTAGGTCAGGAAAGGGCTGTGAGGTCGGCACTCGCTGACCCCACAGCCCCCATTTCTTGCAGTGGACGTTTACTCGCCGATCGGCCCGATCGGAACGATCTTGCCGTTCTCCACTTTGTATCCGTATACAGTCGGCGCCTGCAGTTCACCCTTGGCGTCCCACTTGAGATGCTTGCTCAGACCGTCTTTGTCGTAGGCCTTGACCCAGGAGAGCAGGTCCGGGCGCGACTGCTTGCCGGCATCAATGCCGGACAGGAGCACGGTAGCCGCGTCGTAACCTTCGATCGAGTACGTTCCGGGCTCAGCGCCCTTCGACAGTTCCTTATATGCCGAAGCAAAATCGGGAATGAGCTCCCCCGGGATACACGGGCAGGTGAAGTACGCATTATTGGATGCGTCACCGGCCTGCTTGATGAACTGGTCATCCTTGACGCCGTCAGGTGCGACGAAGGTGCCGGTAAAACCCTTGCCCGAAAGCTGCTGGTCGAAGGGCGCACCCTCGGCGTAGTAGCCCGAGTAGAACACGGCATCGGCCTTGGCGTTCATGATCTTTGAGATCACAGCCGAGAAGTCCTTCTGACCGGTGGTGACCTTCTCGGTACCGACCAACGCGCTGCCGAGCCCGGCGGACGTCGACGTCCCAAGGCCAATGCCGTAATCGGAATCGTCCTGGACGAGGTAAACCTTCTTGGCGCCCAGCTTGCCGGTAAGGAACTTGGCCGCGGCCGGCCCCTGCACGGCATCGTTACCCAGGCCCCGGAAGAACGTGGTCCAGCCGTTCTCCGTCAGGCCGGGGTTCGTGGCGGAAGGCGTGATGTGGACGAGTCCCTTTTGTTCAAAAATGTTGCCGGTGGCCTTCGATTCCCCCGAGAAGGGGAGGCCAATGACGCCAACAATGTCAGATTCACTAACCAACTGGGTCACAGGGCCCGTGGCCTTGTTGGGGTCACCTTCAGTGTCGAACTTCTTGAACTGGACCTGGCAGCCGGGGTTTGCGGCGTTGTGCTGGTTGATGGCCAACTGGATGCCATTAAAAATGTTGATGCCCAGCTGGGCATTCGGTCCTGTCTGGGCACCGGCGTAAGCCAAGGTGGTGGTCGCGGCGCAGGTCGCTTTACCGTCGCCCTTCGGAAGGACGGCACCGCTAGGCACGTCCACTTTGGAGATCGAGGGGATATTTACCTTGCCCGCAGCTCCGGATGTATCAGTCGTGGTGGGGCCGGCCTGATTGGCGCACGCAGAGAGTGCGAGGGTAAGGGTGGCCGCCGCCGCCCACGCTGTGATGACTTTCTTTCGGTACATTTATTTACCTTCCGAGCCGGATTATCTCGAC